>JANMZR010000212.1:0-4236 GCA_031383555.1 Cytophagaceae bacterium
GATTTTTCTGTCAAATATCCCTCCAATTCGGTTTTTTGACGTAAATGATGGCGGTGGTGCATTTCAAAAGATTGGAGCCATTCTTTGGCATTATGCCAGCTGAAAACTGGGTGTTGGGTTTTGTAATCGCCTGGGTCATTTTGAATTTTTTCCTCTTGGATATTTAATTGAGCAATTAACAAATCAATTGCTGCGGCATATGACTCTTTGTCTTGGGCAACTGGCTGAGGGCCGCCACCCGGAACTTTCACCTTAATCGGTGGAAAGCTGTTATAGCTGAATACTTTCTTTCCATTATCATTCATTTCTCCACCCATGTCTCCATTTCTTTTTTCTAAACAATATTTAATATTTTTCATGAAAAAATAATTACCACTCTTAGTCAAATGCTCATACATTTGGCCAATACTCCAAATATCGTCGGCTTGTTTATGATTAATTTGTTCGTCAGAATAGCTTGAAAGTGCCTCTTTATACGAAATTAGCAAACTTATAAGGGCTTCATTGATGGCTTTTGTTTCCATTTTCTTAAATTTGGCTGAGTTTTAAATACCAAATGTATCAAAATATTCTCTATTTTTGAGTTTAAAAAAAGAAAAACAATGAATCAAACGGATACGGGTAAATACATTATAATTGCAGGTGCAGCTCTTATATTGGTTGGCCTTATTTATTATTTTTTTGGCAATTTATTCAGTTGGCTAGGTAAGCTTCCTGGCGATATTCGATATGAGTCGGGCAATACAAAAATCTTTTTACCAATCACTACTTGTATTATCATTACAATTATATTAAATTTAGTTATCTATTTGATTAAGAGATATTTATAGATAATTTGCTTCAACTATAACTTCATTTTAATTGCAAAAATAAATACCAAACCTAGATAACCATGTTCGAACTTACAAAAGCAGAAAAGCGATATGCTCGTGAATTAATTGCCAAATGTTTAGAAAAAGAATTCAAAGATGGCCTCGAAAGTTTTGGAGAAATAATCGAAAAATTTAAAAAAGGAAAGGATGTAAAAGAAAGCTATTACGAAATGTTTAGTGCAGTAAAAGACTTTGATAAACATATTGTTCGGCGATATGACGACCAACGAAATAGCCAATTATTGCATATCATTTTATCTCTTCATCAAGATAAATATTTGACTGATTCAGACCTTGAAAATTTTGAACCAGACACAAAAATGGTATTTTCTCGATGGATTTCAATGAGAGAGGAACATTAATCTAAACAAAACCAACCCCCATTCTATACGATTTTCGTGCTTTAAATTGCCAACACAAAGCCCCGAAAGGGTGTAATATACTAGCAATGGCTGTTAAGCCATTGTTTTTAGGCCATTTTTTTAATTTGATACATCAATAATTTTTAATCTACAAAACAAAAAAACCCCAACCAATTATCCAAATAATCAGTTGGGGTTTAATTTTTTCGAATTATCTCAATACTCGTCTTCGTTAAAAAAGAAGTCGTCTTTTGTTGGATAATCTGGCCATATCTCTTCTATATTTTCAAATGGCTGTCCGTCATCTTCTAGCTCTTGCAGGTTTTCTACTACCTCAAGTGGCGATCCCGTACGGATTGCAAAATCAATAAGCTCATCTTTTGTAGCTGGCCAGGGGGCATCTTCTAAGTAAGATGCCAATTCAAGGGTCCAATACATATGTTTTTCCTCCTTTTAAAATTGAAAATTTATTTAACAAATACTTCCTAATATTTTTAGGAGTGCAAAGGTAATATTTTCATCAAATGAAACAAACCTTACACCAAATATTTATGGCTATTTAACTAATTTTTTTCAAAAAAAGTATTTTTTTCAATAAAACTTTGAATTCTTTAGCAATTATTTCAAAGAAATTTTTTAACTATTTGTAAATCAGTAAGATATTTATTTTTAATAGTAAATATTTCAATTTCATTTAAATATTAATTTCAATCCTTTACTTTTATATGTAAATCTAAAGCTTGTTAATGTTCATTGAAAATAAAATAAAAGTAGAAGTTTGTGCTTTTTCATTAGAATCTTGTCTTAATGCCCAATCAGCTGGTGCCTCACGAATTGAACTTTGTTCAGGTCTTTATGAAGGAGGAACGACGCCGTCAATAGGATTAATTTCAGAAGTTAAAAAACAAATAAAAATTGAACTTTCTGTAATGATAAGGCCCAGGGGAGGCGACTTTTTGTATTCCCCATCTGATTTGAAGGTAATGTATTCTGATATTGAATCAGCCAAAAAAGCGGGCGCTGATGGAATAGTAATAGGTATTCTAATGGAAAATGGAATGGTTGACCTACAAAAAACAAAGGAACTTGTGCAACGTGCCTCACCAATGAAAGTAACTTTCCATCGAGCAATAGACGTTACCCCAAATCCTTATGAGGCTTTGGAAACTATTATTGAAGCTGGTTGCATCCGAATTTTAACATCAGGTCAAAAAAATAAAGCGATCGATGGCCTCAAAACCATCGGGTTATTAGTAGAAAAAGCTAAAAATAGAATAGAAATCATGGCAGGAGCAGGACTTAATGCCGAAAATATTGATTATTTTATTCAAAAAAACGTTAATGCAGTGCATTTAACAGGTAAATCAATTCGTCAATCAGCTATGAAATACCGAAATTCAGAAGTATCTATGTCAGATTTCGATCAAATCCCAGAATTCGACATAATATATTCTGATTACCAAAAAATAAAGGACATAGTCGACAAAGTAAACAATTACAAAAATTAAATACTAAGCAATACAATATTCATCGAAGGGTTAATCAAGCAAAAATTATGAGAAGAAGAAATTTTCTAAAAAAAACAGGAATAGCAGCATTGCCAATTGCATTTTTGGATGGACCAAAACCACATCAATTTCCAATTGTCCTTTCCACCTGGCGCAATCCCAAAGCCAATGAAGCAGCATTATTAGAATTAACCAAATCCAAAAATGCTCTGAATGCCGTGGAAGCAGGTGCAAGAATACCCGAAGCCGACCCAAACGATACATCAGTAGGTTATGGCGGCCTGCCCGATCGTGACGGCCACGTCACACTTGATGCATGCATAATGGACGAAAAAGGTAATGCCGGCTCCGTAACATTTGTTCAAGGGTTTATGCACCCAATTTCTATCGCCAGAGCAGTAATGGAAAAAACACCACATGTTATGCTCTCAGGCAAAGGTGCCGAGCAATTTGCTCTTAGTCAGGGCTTTGAAAAAGAAAACCTCTTAACAGAAAGCTCCAAAAAAGCTTGGGAAGAATGGAAGAAAAAATCAGAATACCATCCTAAAATTAATAGTGAATTACATGATACTATCGGTATCCTAGCCTTAGATCAAAGTAAAAATATCTCCGCAGCATGCACCACAAGTGGCTTAGCGTTCAAAATGCACGGGCGTGTAGGCGACTCACCAATTATTGGGGCATCAGTATTTTGTGACAACGAAATCGGTGGCGCAGTAGCGACCGGCTTAGGCGAATTCGTCATGAAAACCTTAGGCTCATTCCTTATAGTGGAACTCATGCGAAACGGCAAAACACCCCAAAAGGCCTGCGAAGAAGCCGTTAATAGAATCGTTAAGCGATATCCTGGCTATAAAGACTTCCAAGTAGGCTATTTAGCTATTGATAAAAAAGGCAATATTGGGGCCTACTCTATACAAAAAGGCTTCGAATATACACTAAGTGAAGGAGGCAAAACCACAATAGTTAAAAGTAGAAGTCACATGCAAGTTTAAAATTTTATCTTATCCTATGACTTTATCTAATTATTTGGGCGTGCCCTCAGCCTCTCCCACTCTTTATGCCACTTCACAGCTGAGGTCAGGCTGTCCGTTCCCGCTTTTTTTTATTGGGCTTTCGCCACAATAAAAAAAGAGCTCCACTGCCATCCTTCACGCAAAAACAACAGCTCCAATAACAGCGATATCTCAACTAAAAATAGTCAAATCATCCTTAGGGTATTTCAAAAATCACCAACTTCAAACTTCAAGATATCGGGTAAATAAATAAAATAAAACCCAATTTCAATACTTCCAATAAATTATTTTCATTTTTTTTTAAGATTTAAAACTTTAATAACCAGCGGTTTAAAATAAAAAAAAATATAACTCCAAATATTTTTCATAAGATATTTGTCTAATAAAAAAAAAACATACATCTTTGAAAACCCAAACAGAGTAATGTATTGAAAAGATATGTTTGAGTAGAGTAAAAAGGATACAATGTAAGAAGGTT
>JANMZR010000219.1:0-2497 GCA_031383555.1 Cytophagaceae bacterium
CATGCCCCCTTGTCTAGTTAGCATGCCTCCTTGTCTAAACCCATAGAAAAAAGTTGGTAATTCATTAAAAGCCAAATAACTAATTGCCTCCCGATTTTACTCTGCCTTTTTCATCTTCTAAGCCTGTTTGGCGTTGGCGTGCAGCTTGTACTTTTGTATTGCCAAATCGGTAGCTAAAGTTGATACGTGCAACTCTGCTTTCCCATTTGCTTAATACTTTCACGTCTATATCATTGAATTGGAAGGTACCACGGAACTTTTGAGTCCAAAAAATATCGTTAATATTGAGGCTCAAATTACCCTTTCCTTTTAATACTTTTTTACGTAAACCAAAGTTTACCTGTCCCATCGCCTTCATTCTCATTTGGCCTTCAATATTAGGCGCTTGATACCAGCCTGATATTTCCATCGTAAAATCTTTTGGTAGCGTTATATTTTGCTGAATATTTGCTTGGAAACTAACTGCCTTTACATCAAGTCGTTGATAAATTGTATTGATGGTTTCACCATATTCATTATAGGCGTTTCTTGGAATATCGGCTAAATAATGTTTTTGAAAAAGATTCAAATAAATGTTTCCATTCCACCACTTCTTTATAGGAGTAGGTGCAGAAAGGGCAATACCCATATTTCGTACTTCACCGATATTATACCGAGTTACACTGGTGGTTTTGAGCTCATTATCTTGCTCCAAAATCTCGCTCATTTTGTCTTTTGTGATGCTATAATTCAAAGTTGTGGTAATGGCATCCATAAAAGTATGGCTCAATTCTGCTGAATTGGTAAACTCTGGTCTTAGCTTTTCGTTGCCTCTTTGGTAGGTATATGGGTCTAGAAAAAACAGAAACGGGTTCAAGTCTTCGTAAGATGGGCGGTCTATTCGACGAGCCAATGAAAAGCCCAGGCTGTTCTTTTTGTTCAATGCTTTACGGAAATAAGCTGTTGGAAACAAGTTTGTATAGTTGCGATTCAACAATTCTTTGCCCAAAAGTATACCTTCACCTACTGTATTCTCAGCTCTCAAACCTAATTGAACAGATATTGGCTTGAATTCTTTTGAATAATTTAAATAAGCCGCATTTATGTTTTCAGTATATTGGAAGTCTCGAGTACGGAAAGGATCAATCACTGGATTTGCCTCAGTTTTATCCAAAAACCAAAATTTCATATCATTATCTGAAGTTACAAAGCTGGTTTTTGCTCCTATTTCTAATTTTGCTTTTGATTTTAAAAGAGGTTTTACAAAATCAATTTTTAATGAACTGATATTGATATCTGATATAGACATTCCATTTTCATTTCTTGTAAATATTGGTTTTTTTATTTCATTACCAAAATATTTATTAGTTCTAAAGCGCTGGTCATGATCTGAATCAAAATGCGCAAAATCGATATCGGCAGAAATTTCACGACCAGTTGAATCAAAGCTATGTTTGATATTAAAATTGGCAGAATAGTTGCCCCAAGCTCTTTTTTCGAAGTTTTTAGTGATTGAAGTCGAATCCAAAATATTAGTTTTTGAAAGAATTTGAGCCGTATTTACACCATTTGGCTGGCCCCATTCTCCTCCATTAAAGTTGAAAAGAACGCCCATCGTAGTTTTTTTAAAAGCAAAGTAATCGGCACCAATTTTATAGCCCAAATAATTGCTATTTTGGTTATTATCAGCAACCTGATTGAAACTTGAAATTTTTTCAGCATTTCTATAAAAATTCCGACTGATTTCTTGTGTACGAAACGACTTTCGGTCGTTGGCATTGGCACTACCAAATAGGTTCCATTTCCCTTGACGATAATTCAAATTGATACCACCACTCTTTTTGGGTAATTTGGTGTCCAAGCCATAGCCAAATCCGCCATTTACAGAGCCATTTAGCCCCATATTTTGGTTTTTCTTGGTTTTAATATTGATGATGCCTGCATTGCCAGCAGCATCGTATTTGGCTGGTGGTGTGGTCATTATCTCAATTTTTTCCAATTGGCCCGCTTGCATATTTCGTAAAAGATTGGCCAAGTCAGTTTGTGACATATAGGTTGGCTTATCGTCCAAGTATACCAACACATTTTGTTTGCCTTTTAGTGATATTTTGCCGTCTTGGTCAACCGTAACACCTGGGCTTTTTTCCAAAACCTCCAAGGCTGTGCTTCCCGCCGATACGATTGAATTTTCAACATTCACTACAGTACGGTCAATTTGTTGTTCAATAAAAGGTTTTAGTGCCACCACTTTTACTTCACTTAGGTTTTTTATTGCCTCAGTAATTTGAATTTGTTTGAAATTAATTGAAGGAGTTGCTTCATTTAAATTGAACATGGGCGAAAAATATTTGGTAAAACCAACTTGAGTAATGCCCAAAATATAACTTCCAAATTTAATTTTTTCTAACTCAAAATTGCCATTTGCATCAGCCAAAGCACCTTTCACTAGTGAGGAATCTTTCGATTGTAAAATGGTAACTGTTGCAAATTCAACTATTTTTCCATTTTTGTCGGTAAT
>JANMZR010000242.1:0-2970 GCA_031383555.1 Cytophagaceae bacterium
GGAGTGAGGCCGACTTAAGAAAATAGATTGTTTATTCCTATTTTTTCTAAAATGTAAAACATAAATATTTATTAATATTTATGTTTTACATTTTAGAAAAAATAGATTGTTTATTCCTATTTTTTCTAAAATGTAAAACATAAATATTAATAAATATTGGCTATAATTAAATCCATTTCTGGAATTCGTGGTACTATTGGTGGTAAATCTGGAGATGCGTTGACTCCAATTGAAATTGTAAAGTATACAGCCGCTTTTGCTACCTTTTTGAAGCAAAAAAACCCTGAATTATCAAAAATGGTAATAGGGCGAGACGCTCGCCTTTCAGGAGAATTCATTACTAGAATAGTTGTTGGCACCATTCAATCTTTAGGAATTGATGTAATTGATTTAGGTTTATCCACAACCCCTACAGTGGAAATAGCTGTTCCTGATGAAAACGCACTTGGCGGTATTATTTTAACAGCAAGTCACAACGCTATCCAATGGAATGCCTTAAAATTATTGAACGAAAAGGGCGAATTTATAAATGACGAAGAAGGCAAAAAAGTATTAGAAATAGCTGAAAATGAAGACTTTACTTTTTGTGAAGTAAGGAAAATAGGCAAATATATTATAGATGATACCTATATTCAAAAACATATTGATAAAATATTGGCATTGCCTTTAGTTGATGTAAAAGCAATAACAGAAAGAAATTTTTCAATAATAATTGATGCAGTAAATTCAACTGGTGGTATAGCCGTTCCTCAACTTTTAGAAGCCTTAGGTGTGAGAAATATCACAAAAATAAATTGTGAGCCTACAGGAATTTTCGCCCATAACCCAGAGCCATTGCCTGAAAACTTAACAGAAATAACAGAACAAATCACCAAAAAGAAATTTGATTTGGGTATTGTAGTTGATCCGGATGTGGATCGCCTTGCTTTTATTTCGGATGATGGCTCCTACTTTGGTGAAGAGTACACTTTGGTTTCTATTGCCGATTATGTTCTAAAAAATACACCGGGAAACACCGTTTCAAATCTCTCATCAACTCGTGCTTTAAGGGATATTACTGAAAAAGCAAACGGAAAACACTTTGCCTCAGCTGTAGGAGAGGTGAATGTAGTGAATTTAATGAAAAGCTCAAAAGCCATAATTGGAGGTGAAGGCAATGGCGGTATTATTTACCCTGAATTACATTATGGGCGTGATTCATTGGTAGGTATTGCTTTGTTTTTAAGTCATTTAGCTAAGTTCGGGCATTCGTCATCGTATTTACGGAAGACATATCCCAATTATTTTATTTCAAAAAACAAAATAGAACTTACACCGGAAATAAATGTTGATGAAGTTTTAAAACACATCGAAAAAAAGTATGCTAAGCAACAGCTGAATACAATTGATGGATTGAAAATAGACTTTGAAAAAGAATGGGTTCATTTAAGAAAATCAAATACTGAGCCAATCATTAGAATTTATTCAGAATCTGAATCTGAGTCAACAGCCATTCATTTGGCCAACAAAATAATTTCTGATATTAAGGAGTTTATTTTCTGAATTATAGTAAATATTCACAAAAAAGCCTTTGAAACTCTTTCAAGGGCTTTTTTGATGCTTTCATTTTTTTCAATTATTAAGGAATAAATACTTTTTTGGTAACTAATTTGTTTTCTGAAACAAATTTTTGAAAATATAAACCAAACCATAAATGGAGCTTTTTTAATCTAAAACATTAATAAAAATCTATTAATTTCGTTCAATATTGAAATTAGTATAATTGAATGAAAGTAAGATTGTTATTTTTAATGTGTATTTGCTCGTCCTGCTGGGCACCACGTTGTCCGATGACAAGTTGTCATGTTAAGTTTGAACATTTGCATGAGGGTGGGGCCTATCGAGGAGGATCATTTATTACAGCTCGGAAGCATTGGCCCTGGGAAAAATCTGGAGAATATTCTCTAAGTAAACGTAAAAAATCTGAGCAAAAAAAGAAAAAGGGTTGGAAGAAACTATTCGATTGGGAAAGAGAATAAATAAACTAGTTTTTCATAAATTCAAGCCCGTTTTCTTCTAAATAACTTTCAATTTCAAGAGTTTTTTCTATAATAATTCTAATAGGAGTGCCGTCTTTAGTATTCTTTTGCTCATCAGCGGCTTGGTCTAATAGGCTCAAAATTAACCCTTTAGCATCGCCATCTTCCGTTTCATCATTTTCCAAAAGATTTTTAAAATTAGTTATTGCAATTATAACTGCTTCCTCTAGTAGCCAACTCAAATCATTTATCATTTCATCAAAAGCATCTAAATTTTTGCCAAAATAAGCTGGAAAGGCAAGTTCTTTGGAGATAACGGCTAAAAATTTTTTAACTGTTTTGCATTTTGCCCCATCTATGTTTGCAACTTTTATTTCAATTGAATCATAAACTGGAATTGAATTTGTAATTATGAAATTTGGCATAGCTTTTAAATAAATGTATTATTCTACTTTGTGAAAACTTTTATAATGATTATTTGTATAATAGACTTTTCCATCAGAACCAGTCACCAGGCGCTCCTTACCTCTATTTTTCCCTTTGATAATTGGATTTACGTCCCATTCTCGATAAAAAATTAAATTACCATTAGTATCTTTTTTTGGTAATAATTTTTCAAGATTTTTAAACTTTCTACCGCCAATATAACCTCTTTTCGACCTACCATTTTCTTTTATGTACTTTGTAATTTCTAAAACTTTTGAGGGGAGGTTTTTTTGCGAAAAAGTATCTTTAATAATCAGTTTTTTTTTAATTTTACTTTCTATGCTAATTGATTGAAATTCAGATTTTTGATTCAATCCACATGAAAAAATTAGGCAACACAAAATACCTTTATTTATCCACCAGCAATATTTGAATTGTAAATTAATTATTAATTTTCTTGCCATTATTGCAAGAAATATACAGCCGTCAGAGAGATTAATTTTGGCTATTCACACTGCAATTAACT
>JANMZR010000283.1:0-3995 GCA_031383555.1 Cytophagaceae bacterium
TTTATTTTGAATACTAATTGCTTATTGTAATTTAAATTTTATTTTATTCCATCGCCTTTTGGGTTTTGTTTTAACAGGTAATGCATCCAAGGCCTTTTTTGCATTGTTTTATTGAGAGTGATCGGGGATAGTTTTCTTATAAGATATTATAGTGTTCTTAAATTAGCTCATTTTACAATTTTAAAAAATTTCATAAAAAAGTACTTTTTTAAGTTTATTATTATGTTTATTTGTTTTAAAAACTAATTCAAAAAACTCATGAATATTTCAAGAAAAAAATTTCTACAACAAGTTTCACTTTCTGGCTTTGCAATTGTATCTGGAACCGTCAATGAATTGTTAGCTAATGATATTTTTGGTCTTCGGGAAAAAGTGAAATTGCGCTTTATTGTGGCTTCAGATAGCCATTATGGGCAGCCAAATACGGACTATGATACTTTTTTGACGAATGCAATCAATAGAATTAACGAAATTCATGCACAAAATCCGCTCGACTTTTGTGTAATTAATGGCGATATAATTCATGATAAAAAGGAGTTTTTAGTTCAAGCAAAAAATAGAATTGCTGAACTTAAAATGCCTTGGTTTGTGACCAAAGGTAATCATGACATGGTTTCAGATGATTATTGGAATGAAGTATTTCAAATGCCTGTAAATCATAATGTTGTAATAAAAAACAATTCAATTTTACTAGGTACAACTTCTAATGAAAAGGGTCAATATCTTTCGCCAAATTTAACTTGGATGAAGGAGAAATTGGAAGGAAGCAAAAGGAATAAGAACACGATTATATTTATACATATTCCACAGGCCAAATGGACTAAAAACGGAATAGAAACTGCTGAATTTTTTGAATTACTAAAAAATTATCCCAATGTAAAAGCAACATTTCATGGCCATGAACACGATCAAGATGGTGTGAAAATGCAAAATGGCCTGCCTTTTATTTTCGATTCACATATTGGTGGCAACTGGGGAACTGACTATAAAGGCTTCAGAGTGAATGAGTTAATGAAGGATAATACTTTGGTAACTTATATGATGAATCCGACGGTAAAATTGAAGGAAGACATTCTTTGAAAAGTATTGACAAGAACTCCGAATTGTCGAAAAAGCACAATTTTGCAAATTTTCAGTTTTTAATAATTATTGCGAATTATTAAAATTGAAGTAAAAAACATTTTACACGAATATTTGTAAATTTGTGAAGCCCTAAAAGAAATTCTATTCTTCAAATGAAAAAATCTAAAAAACCTCAAATCACTCCAAAAATTGAACCTGTAGGAGAAATAAAATTTACAGAAACCTTAAAATGGCATAAATGGCTTGTTTTTGGCTTTGGGGTTTTAATTTATCTCAACACTCTTTCACACGAATATACGCAAGACGATGCCATTGTAATTTATGACAATATTTACACCAAAGCAGGCATAACTGGCTGGGCGGATATTTTCACAAAAGACACCTTTGCGGGTTTTTTCAAAGACGAATCAAAACTCAATTTGGTATCGGGCGGTAGATATCGACCTTTCACATTAGCAATGTTTGCCCTTGAATATCAGCTCGTTGGCAACAATCCCTGGCTAGGGCATTTGATAAATGTGCTGCTTTTTGGCTTTTTGTGTTTTGTTATTTACAAATTATTAGAAAAGTTATTTTGCTATAGAATAGATAATCAAGCCAATAGGCTGTTAATATTGTCCATTTCGCTAATCTTCGCTGCACACCCCATTCACACCGAGGCAGTTGCCAATGTAAAAGGCAGGGACGAAATAATGGCAATGCTAGGAGCTGTTTTGGCATTATATTTTTTAATTAAATATGTTGATTATAAGGAGGTTAAGTTTTTAATAATATCATTAGTTTGTTTTTTTATTGGCTTATTATCTAAGGAAAACACAATTACCTATCTAGCGATTGGCCCATTTACTTTGTATTTTTTTAGAGATCTATCGCTGAAAAATGCGATTTTTAAATCATCTTATTTATGGATTTCGGCAATATTATTTTTGGTAATTAGAACAGCTGTCGTTGGCAATAATTTCAGCAATCCACCTTTGGAACTAATGAATAATCCTTTCATAAAATTAGTAAATGGTGAATATATTCCTTTTGAATTTTCGGAAAAACTGGCCACTATATTTTATACATTAGGCAAGTATATTCAACTTTTGCTTTTCCCAATCACTTTAACTCATGATTATTATCCACGATATATCGATATTATGCATTTTAGCGATATTATGGTGATTGTGAGTGTGTTAGCCTATTTATTTTTAACTATTATTGCTTTTAAATCTTTAAAAACTAAGTCAATTATTTCATTTGGTATTATTTATTTTTTAATTACTACAACTATCATTTCAAATGTTATATTCCCTATTGGTACCAATATGTCGGAACGTTTTATGTTTATGCCGTCGTTAGGTTTTGCGATCGTATTGGGTTATTTTTTGCAAAACTACATTTTTGAAAAATTTGGTAAAAACTTGTATTTTAGTACTTTATCTATTATTATATTACTTTTTTCAATCAAAACATTTAGCAGGAATGAAGTTTGGGAGTCTGATTTTAAGCTGTTTACAACGGATGTGAAAACCTCAACTAATTCGGCAAAAGTATTGAATGCTGCAGCTGGAGCATTAAGTACCGAATCAGTAAAGGAAAATAATCTGGAGAAAAAACAGGAGATGTTAAACGAAGCGTTGGAGTATATCAACAAAGCCATTGAAATTCACCCAACCTATAAAGCAGCCTATTTTTTAAAAGGAAATATTTTGAATTATTTAAAAGATTATGAAGGCTCAATTTTATCATATGAAACGGCCTTATCGTTTGATAATCAGTATGTTGATGCAAAAAATAATTTAGCAATTACACTAAGAGAAGCTGGAAAATTAGCAGGAGAAAAAGAAAATAATCTTGTAAAAGCTGAACAATTTCTTGCAAAATCCGATAGTTTAAAACCCAACGAACCCGAAACTTTGCGGCTTTTGGGCGTACTTAATGGTATAAAAGGCAATCATCAAGTCGCACTTATATACTTCAAAAAAGTACTTCAATTTGAGCCTAACAATGCAAATGCCAACTTGAATTTGGGAATGGCCTACCGAAATACAGGGGATGCCGCCATCGCTGAAAAGTATCTTAAAAAAGCCGAGCAATTGGATGCAAGTTTGAAGAGGAAATAGTGGGTTTTAATCAATATTAATAATTTGTAATTTGTTTATTTTCAAAATACCCGATTTTTTTGATGCACCATTACCCGTAATACTATTGCCTTTGAATATAATATTAATGTAAATAAATTCATTGTAGGTTTTAGCAAACAGAAAATTTCGAATAGGCAATGAAATAATAGGATTTTTTAGACTTTGTATGGTGTATAAATCCAACACCTCAATAAATTCTAAATCAGAAACTTGGTTACCAATCCAAAGTTCATAAACGCCATTTGGTTCTTCAATAAGTTCAATTTGGCTCAATTCAAGCATTATTTCACTTTTTATTTTTATAATATTCTTCAATATTTTAAGCTGAAGCGTTTTATTGGGAGTATTTTCATCAAGTTTTATTGGTTGCAAATATTGAGCAATTAAATTACTTTCTTTCATTTTATTACACGAAATAAGGCCAAAATTTTCAATAAATAACACTTGAAATGTGGCCAATATTAATAAAGCTTTAGTTGAAATCATTTTCGTTTTTTCAAAACTGTACATTAGACATTGTAAGTCCAAAAGGCAGTTAAATTTTATTGCAATACCTTTTTAATTTTATTCATATTACAAGATTTAGATTGAGAGTTAATATATCAAAGTTTAGACTCAGAGAATAGGGTCTTCTTAAATTTAACACATTTTTTAATTCTCACTCTAAATCCTTATATGTTTGTTTAACAAAAAAACAGATAAGTTTTTAACTTGCTAATAGAAAGAGAAAAATCCTTGATACTAGATATCGTTTTACAGTTTTCTTTTTAGCAAGCTTAAGCA
>JANMZR010000072.1:0-30350 GCA_031383555.1 Cytophagaceae bacterium
CGATGATAAGTAATGTTTGTTTCATTCGTTTATATTTTTTTAATTATCGCACGGAATGTCCAAATATTGATCGTGCAGTTTATATAAGCACCTTTTATGGGCATTTCATAAAATTATCTTTTTATTAAAACTGTAAATACTGTACCTAATTTAAGATTTGATTCCAATGAAATGGTACCTGTATGTAATTCAATTATTTTTTTGGTAAGTGGCAAGCCAATGCCATGGCCTTTTATTTTTCTTGTTGACTCTGACCTGTAAAAAGGCACAAATAAATTTGGAATTTCGTCTTTTGGAATTGGTAAGCCTTCATTTGTAAAGGTTATTTTCAACTGTTTTTTGGGTAAATATATTAATACGTTTACCGTTTTATTAGGTGAAAATTTGACTCCGTTTTCCATCAGATTAATGATAGCAGTTTTAAGCAATTGTTCGTTGGCAATTATCATAAATTCCTCCTCAGCTTCGGGTATTTCACCAAAATCGATATTTACAATGGCCTCTGGTCGCTTTTGCATAAGGTCATTTTGCGCTTGCCAAAGTATTTCATCAATCCTCACTGACTCAAAATTTATCTTAGCAACACCTGATTCCACTGAGGCAAGATCTAAAAGGCTATTGGAAAGGTCAGTCATTTCGGTGATATCCTCTTTAATTGAAAGCAAAGTTTTCTTATATTCCTCCTCTGTTCTTTCTTTTAGAAGTGCCACTTCAATTTGCCCATTCATGGCCGTAAGCGGGGTGCGCAACTCATGTGAAGCATTGGAAACGAAGCTTTTCTGTGCTTCAAAGGCATTTTTCAATCGGCCTAACATGCCATTAAAAGTACCTGCCAAATGAGCGATTTCATCTTCCTCTTCTCCCGCTTTTACCCGTTGGTCTAAATTTGTGAAACCAATATTTTCAACCTGATTAATTACATTATTTATAGGTTGTAAGGCTTTTCTTGAATAATATCGGCTAATTAAAAATACAAAAAAAACGGAGCCAAGCCAGCCTAAAAATAAATTTCTACCTAATGTTTCTATTTTTTTTATTCCATACCAATCATATGCTTTGGCTACTGAAACGTAATTTTTTCCTTCATAAGGGTACAGTATTCCAAACATTTCGGTGTCATCATCGAGATGTACATGCCTTTCTTTTTTTTCTTTAATATTATAAAAATATTGATGCACACTCGGTACATCCATTTTACCAGAATTGAACTTTGGCTCATGCATTGGGTCGTCGTCCAAATAAACCGTTGTACTCTCGTTTTGAAGTAAGTAGTTCGATTTTGCGGAAAATTTTTGAAGAATATCCGGATTTATATTGTCCATTGCCACAAATAACTCAACCGTATTTATAGCTTTTTCTCTAAGTAAATTATCGATCTCATTTTGCCTATCCCGCTCCGAAAGCACATAGATTATTACTGAAAACACCAAAATACTTGCTGCCACTATTCCTGTGAAAAGATAAGAAAGGCGGTTGCGTATGGTCATTAACGAGTTGTGAGTTATTTATTTGTGAGTTTGAAAGTTTGTTAGTTTGAGAGTTTGGAGTTTGTTAACGTTTCGAACGTTTTTCAAAATTTCTTGAAACTCTCAAACTTAATTTACTGCTGTGATTGCACTAAAATTGCATTGGTACTTATATTACCAGCGATTATATTATTGCCAAATGAAAATACTTTTCCTGTACTACTTGTTATACCTGTTGTATTATTGGTTATACTAGAATTAGAAAGCCTAACAGTAGCACCAGTTCCTGTTGAATTTATACCTGCGGTATTCATGCCTATTAAAATACCAATAAGATTTACGTCTGCCACTATAGCTCCAGTCGGACTAACATTTACAGCCGTGGTACAGTTTGAAATTCTAGTGTTTTTCACAATAACTTTTACAGGATTTGCGTTTGGTACAACATTTATACCAGCCGTACCAAACCCATTTATTGTACAGTTTTCAATAATTACACTTTCAGCGTTTAAAATATGAACCCCACTAAGCCCTGTCCCAACTCCTTCAAAATCCAATCCTCTTAAAACAACCTGGTCAGTTGCATTTGTAGTATTAATAATTATGCCATTTGTTCCTGAAACCAATACCCCTGCTTCAAAGCCTTCAGAAGAAATTGTTATTGATTTGGTGATTGTAACTGCTCCAAAACCACCAGGGTCAAGTACATTTATTTCGCCAAAAGCAGCCGTTTTTGAAATAGCTCCTGCAAAAGTTTTGCAAGGGGCGGTGCGGCTGCATGGGTTGGCATCGTCACCCACGCCAGATACCCAAGTGCGGGTAGCTTGGGAAAATGAAATGAAATTTATAAATAAAAGTGCAGTGATTATTAAAGATATTTTTATTAAATTTTTCATAATTATTTGGGGTTTAAAATTTCCTGATTGCTCTTACTTTATTTAATGTCAGTTTGTCTAAAGCTCCTCCTGAAACAACACTAAAATCAAAATAATAGGCTTGACTAGCCAATTGTCCTGTATTAACCAAAACCTCAGTTGAGCTCCAATATAAGCCTGAAACAATACCAGACACGCCAGAACTGCTTAATAAAACAAGTTCGCCAAAGGAAGGCAAATACCAGTCGCCATAACTACCTCCATTGTAGGAAGCCGCTGACATACCTGCATTGTTACCATAACCTAAACTTCGGTTTATCTGATTTGTATTAATTTCTCCACCATAAACTCCATTACTAATAGCCTTGGTTATAGTATAGCCGTTTGTCCAAACTATTCCAGCATTTTGGTCACCAATTGCCATTACCAAGCCATGTTGGCCAGTATCATCAAGCCAAAATACTTTGCCTCCTTGGGCATTTTGGCCGATAGAATAGGTTGCACCACTCACTGTTGGAGCTGTACTTATCCAAGCTGAACCGTTGTAAAAGGACAATGCACCAAGATTAGTGTCAAATACGACAGCACCAGCTTGTGAGCCAACAATAGCATTTTTTTGAACAGTAGTCATACGTGGCGGATACATCGCCTTAGTAGTACTGGATACATCCAGTTGTGCAGAAGCAATAGGTGCTGCACCTGTTGCATTCACACCAAGTTGAGCATAAGTTGTTGATAAACAACAAAATGCAAATAATAAGCAAAAGAGTTTTTTCATAATTAATTTGGGTTTAATTGTTAAATTTTATTATTTAAATAGTTAATATGATTGGATTATTATTTGTGGTTTCCTTTTATAATATCCAAAATCGTAAATCCGAAATGCTTACTCCTCCTCCTTCATAATATAACCCATACCTACTTTTGTATGAATCAATTGCTTGGGGAAATCTTTATCGACTTTTTTTCTTAAAAAATTCACGTAAACATCAATCACATTGGTACCCGTATCAAAGTGAATATCCCAAACATCGGCAGCAATATCCATTCTGGAAACAACTTTTCCTCGGTTTTTGATGAAATATTCAAGTAAACCAAATTCTTTGGCTGTCAATAATATTTTTTGCCCTGCACGCACAACAGTTTTTTCTTCCAGATTCATCACCAAATCGGCAATTTCAAGTGTTTTTACATAGCTTTCAGCGGCTGTGGCACGTTTTGAAATGGCTTTAATTCTAGCTAAAAGCTCACGAAATTCGAATGGTTTCACCAAATAATCGTCAACGCCAGAGTCAAAGCCCATAATTTTATCATCAGTAGTACCCAAAGCGGTAAGCATAATTATTGCTGACTTTATTTCCTTTTCACGCAGATTTTTACAAACCTCAAAACCAGAAATATAGGGCAAGTTTACATCTAAAACTATGAGATCATATTTGTTTCGTAATGCTTTGTCTTGACCAGTGCGGCCGTCAAAAGCAACATCCACTTCATAATTATTTTCTTCAAGACCTTGTTTTATAAAATCGGCCACTTTGGGCTCATCTTCAACCACTAAAATTTTCATTTTTTATTTATTTATAATTTATTCCTATATTGTTAAAATCTGTAAAATCAATTTGAAATCTACTTTTCCTTTCTCGAAAATACAAATTTTTAGTGAATTAGTAATTTTTCTTTATGAAAACCAATTTATAAAACAAATCTTAATGTGTTTTTAATTTATGACTTTTAGCCAAACTATAAAATATTTCAGAAATGCTTACGGTGGAATATCTAAACCAATTTGGCTACTCTCGGCTGCGATGTTTATTAATCGATCGGGCACTATGGTATTTCCATTTTTATCGCTTTATCTGACTCAATATTTACATTTTTCACTTTCGGATACTGGAATTGTACTTATAGTTTATGGCTGTGGAGCCTTGACTGGCAGCTTTTTAGGTGGCTATCTGACGGATAGATTTGGTCACTATCCTGTACAAGTAATAGCTTTAATTTTTGCGGGAATTATGCTTTTGTTAATCGGTTTTTTTACCAATTTTTATTCAATATGTATAAGTCTATTTATATTCACAGCTTTTGGTGATACATTTAGGCCAGCCAATCAAACGGCTATAGCGGCTTATTCGAATCCTGAAAACAGAACCCGGTCCTATACTTTAAATCGATTGGCTATCAATTTTGGCTGGGCAATTGGCGCTGGTATTGGTGGTTTTTTGGCTTTTCAAAATTACAGGCTTTTGTTTTGGGTGGATGGAATCACCTGTATCTTGGCAGGTATATTCCTATTATTTTTTCTAAAACCTTCCAAACAAAATTATGACCATTCTATTGATAATGAAATAGTTATAGATAAAAAATCTTCACCCTATCGGGATTCGGTTTTCCTGTTTTTTATATTTATGACCTTGATTTTTGCCACTTCCTTTTTCTTGATATTTTCAATTTTACCTGTTTATTTTAAAGAAGTACACCATTTGAATGAGATACAAATTGGGGGGCTTTCCACCATGAATGGATTACTTATTGTGATTTTTGAAATGTTTTTGGTATATGAATTGGAAAAACGTTTCAAAAAAATGAACATTGTTGCTATTGGTTTGCTTTGCACAGGTTTTTCGTATTTATTATTCAATATGTTTTCGTTTACTGGCATCGTAATTTTCGCTTTAATTTTTGACACTTTGGGCGAAATGTTTGCCATGCCTTTTATGCAATCGGCTACAGTAGCAAGGGCAAATCCCAAAACTAGGGGACAATATTTGGCTTTATACGGTATGACTTATTCTGTAGCACAAATAGTTTCACCAGGGCTAGGCACTTGGGTAGTAGCCAATTATAGTTATGAAGTGCTTTGGAATGGTGTATTTATCGCTTGTTGCTTTGGTGCTGGCGGCTTCGTTTGGCTGAGGAATAGGATGGTGTAAAAATATTTTACCACTTAATAAGTTTTTATTGCATAATACAAAATAACTAATTACATTCGTAATTATATTCAATTGAGGTATATTGTTTTGGAAGTTTACGAATTTCAAAAAGAGAAATTAGAACATTGAACTGCCTATTAAATTGTAAAAGGGTTTGACTTATAATCAAGTTGAATCCTTTTTTTATACTACTATTCCAAAACTGTCCTACTCATAAATACTCCCTGCAATTTTCTCAGCCAAAAACTTTGGCAAAAGGCCTACTCCAAAAGCACCAATTTTATTGAGAATTCCAGTTACCACTTCAGGCTTTTTTTCAAAAAGAGCATCCACTCCAATTTTCGCTACTTCTTCAGCAGACATATTTACTTTTCCGGCAGCTTTTAAGCCTTTTTCACTTATTTGTGCTCGGTCTGAAAACTCAGTTGCGGTAGGCCCAGGGCTTAAAGCAGTTACATAAATATTTCTTGATTTTAGTTCATGATACAATGCCCTTGAAAAGCTCAAAACAAAGGCCTTTGTGGCAGAATATATCGCCAAACCAGGAATAGCTTGATAAGAAGCTGTACTGGCCACATTCAATATATAAGCAGGTGCATTTCTTTCTAATATAGGCAAAAATGTTTGTGTTATTTGGGTTAATGAAAGTACATTGAGTTGAATCATATTGCTATTATCCTCAATAGAATGTTTATCAATTTTACCTGATAAACCATAGCCCGCATTATTAACTAATACGCTCACTTTCAAATTATTAGATTCACAAAAAGCCAAAAGCTTTGAAGCTGCCTCATTCGTTGAAAGGTCTAAACTCAAAGTCTCTATCGACACCTCATTTTTGCTTTGGATCTCTTTTTTCACCTCTTTCAAAAGGTTTTCTGACCGAGCCACCAGCACCAAATTATAATGTTTTTTTGCTAATTCGAAAGCAATTGCTTTTCCTATTCCTTTACTGGCACCTGTTATTACTGCGTACATATTGCGATTTTAGATTTTACGATTTTGGAATTACGATTTGGAATTAATCGTTAAAAAAATTCACTAATTTTTCTTATTTACTTACCTTTTTCTTACTTGCATCAATAATCTTTAATATAAATCTCTATGCCTAATTGCCTATATTCCTCTTTGCCTTTTTCAATTTTTCAAAATCAAAAACTCTACCCTTCTATTGGCTTGCTGGCCTTCCTCGGTGTCGTTACTAGCAACGGGGCGGGTTTTACCATATCCCTTTGTTACTATTCTGGTCGAAGGTATTTTGCCCTGATTTGCCAAATAATTTTTAACAACATCAGCACGCCCTTGCGAAAGTCGGTTGTTTACTTCGTCGGAACCTATGCTATCGGTATGGCCAGAAATCTCAATTTGCATAGCTTTATTATTATCTAAAAAACTTATTAATCTGTTCAACTCAGGAAAAGATTCTTCCTTCAAATCTGTTTTACCAAAAGCGAAAAATATATTATTAAGTGTAAGCTTTTGACCTGATTCGGCAGGAATCAAGGTAAGGTCTTTACCTCCTATTTCTAAATATTTTTTAGGTAAGTTTTTCGATAAATCAAGGCCTAAACTATTACCAATAAATCCATCTGCAATTGGTGTAATTCCATAGTTTTTGCCATAAGGAAGTACAATTTTATAGATACCCGTTATAGGATCCGGTGTGGCAACACCAAGCTCTTGCCCATTGGAAAGGTCTTCATAAATAACCTTGGCATCTATTGGCACCTTATTTGTTTTCGAATCAAATACCTTGCCTGAAAGCAAAACAACTGGGTCGGCCGACGAACCTTTCCCTCCAGTTTTATCCTCAGCACCACCAATAGCTCCTGCAATTGGAGCGGAAATTACTTTTGTATCTGGCTTTTCTTCGGCTGGTTTCATCTCTTGTTTTTCTTCCAAAGCCGAAAGTTTTACTCTCACAATATCACTCTTGCCAACTGAGGCTTTTCTAGTCACAAAATAAGCATAATCGTCAACAGCAGATAGCGAAAAATACCCATCATATTCCTCTGTATTGATAGCTGGACCCATATTTTTAGGTTTTGTCCATTTTTGCCAGGTTCTATCCATTCGCTTCGAAACATAAATATCGTTAGAGCCCAAGCCGCCATCTCTATTACTTGAAAAATAAATAGTATAACCGTCGGGTGCCAAAAAAGGAATACATTCGGTGGAATTGGTATTAATATCATCCCCCAAATTCATTGGCATTGACCAATCACCATTTTTACTCAAAAAAGAGGCATAAATATCATCATCAACCCCATTTTTTGATTGACTGAACGACATCAAAAAGGTTTTCCCATCAGCAGATAGGCTTCCAAATTGGTAGCGTCCTTTGCACATTTTTTCAAATTTTGGTATATCCAATTTCTCAGCCTTACCCCATCCATTATTGGTTTTTTTAATGATTCCAAAGCCCTTAATCGAGGTTAAACTAGTCGATTCTTCCATCCAATTGGTAATAATTGTATTGCCATCGGGTGATATGGAATAAATAGAATTTGAAACATTTAGATTAAAAGGATTTTGCAAATGGCTAGCTTGCATCCATTGGTTGCCATTTTTTGTGGCTGACCATACATCGCTACTGTACTTTTCTTTACTTCTATTTTGTGGATGGCCTTCACGCAAAAAATAAATAGTTTTGCCATCAGGGGCTATTACAGGCGAGTATTCGTTGTAAGTTGTGTTAATTGAATTACCTAAATTTTCAGCTTTTTGAGAAAATATTGGCTGAAAAACAGCTGAACAAAATAATAAAATTATAATTAATTTTGACATATTTGGGTGAAATATAGAATCTTTAATTAACGAAAAACAAGCTAAGCTTATTTGATTTTTTGCTTTTCTAAATTAATTTCTTGTTGCCAAATGGTTGCTTTTTTTGCAAATGCAAATAAGGTTGCCAAAATTATAATTATAAATAAGAAATTACCTCTGATTAACTTATCGATTTTATTTTTCATTAAATAAATATTTAAAATAATTTTGAATAGATGAACTATTGGAGTCGATATATTTCCATAATATCTGCCAATATTGTGTTAAAATCAATTTTTAAATCGATCAATTTGCCAGTATGAATGTCAAAAACCCAACCATGCACTAACAATCCACGGTCTTTATAGGCTTTTTGTACAGCTGCTGTTTTAATTAAGTTTACACATTGCTCTTGTACGTTTAATTCAACAAGTCGGTTGTAACGATCTTCTTCGATAAATATATTATTCAATTCAGATTTATGAAGCCTATACACATCACGAATATTTCGTAGCCAAGGGTTCAATATACCCATGTCAGCAGATTGCATAGCTGCCTTTACACCACCGCATGCATAATGCCCACATACAATTATATGCTTCACTTTCAAGTGGTTAACTGCATAATTTAATACTGACATTACATTCAAATCGATACTTATTACCATGTTGGCAATATTTCTATGGATGAAAACTTCACCTGGTTTTACACCCATCAAATCCTCTGCAGTAACACGGCTGTCAGAACAGCCAATATACAGATAATCAGGGCTTTGTCCTTTTGAAAGGTTGGTGAAATAATCTGGATTATTTTCAAGCTTTTCAGCAATCCACTTTTTATTATTTTGAAATATTTTGTCGAATACTGCCATTATGTTGTTGTTTTTTTTGCAAAATTTATTTAATGAATTGGCACTGAATATTTAAATACTTTCAGCTAAATATGAAAGCAAATTGATTAGGTCTCTCGAATAATAAAAGTTTTTTTTACTTTAACCAAAAAAATAATAAAATGACTACACCAAAATATTATTCTCCGCCAATTTCCCTTTCGGTATTTCGGCCATATCAAACATTTCTTTTAAGTCAATTTCAATATTTCTGCTTATAGCGGTTATAGGAACATCGTTGGCACTTCCTTCAAATGGACTTTCAGTCGACTCTCCAATTTTTTCCAAAGTAGTGAAAATCCATGTTGATAAAGTACTAAACGGAATTGCCATCCAAATCAAGTTGCCACCCAATTTTTCAAACTCTTGGATCATTCCCAACGGTACCAAAAAAACGAATATTCTAATAAAATAAAGATTTAAAGTTGCATATTGACGAGGATAAGGCGAATTTTTTATTCGCTCACAAACACCTTGTTGTGTATAAAATTCGACCAATAGTTTTTGCATTTCCATATGTCTAAAGTCCTCAATCAAGCCTTTATCAAATAGTTTTCTCAGATTGGCCGACTGAATCGCAATCAATTGTGCTGCTTTATTAGTTTTTTTCAAAATTGTTTTAAGCTCTTCCTCTGATAAAAATTCGTTTAATTTTGTATGGATTTTATGGTCATGTTCCTCAACTCTAAACCACTTTTCTTTATATTCTTGGTTGTGTTTTTTATAAATAGCCTCCCAAGTTCGTGCCTCACGCAATTGAAATCGAAGGGCAGTCAACCAAGCAAAATGAATATTAATTAGGTTTATTTTTTCATTATAAAGTTCATTGTCAGTTACTTGTTCATTTGCATTTTTGTTTGAAATAAAATCTTTAACCATAATTCCCCAACTTCTTGACGAATTTGTAATAGCACCATAAGCTTTTCTGGCTTCCCACATGCGGTCATAGGAAGCATTGTTTTTGAAACCAACTATAAAAGCGACTGCGGTACCCAATAAAGCAACCGGCAACCAAGGTATTGCAAGCCAATGCCAACCTAATAATTTATAACATATTATTGGAATGGCCGAAATAATCAAAAGCAAATAAATATCTTTGCGGGTCCAAAAAAGTACCTCTTGAAATGAAAATTGTTTGCCTACATGCATACTGAAAAGAAAAGGTTTAAGAAAATTATTGAGTAGCAAATTACAAAATTCTAAATTATATTACTATTTTCATGCTTTAAAACTAAAAATTATGATAGCTAAAATTTTCCCTATTCTTTTCATCTCCCATTGTTTATGTTTTGGCCAAATAGAAAAAGCCCCTCTTAAAAAAGAAGGCCAAGGCCCATATTCACAACTCATAATCAGAGGTATTACCATGATTGACGGCACTGGCTCGCCACCACAAGGCCCTATTGATATTGTAGTTGAAAACAACAAAATAGTAGAAATTAAAAACGTGGGTTACCCAGGTGTGCCAATTAAAGAAGAAAACAGGCCTAAAGCCCTACCCAACGCCAAAATTATCGATGGAACTGGACTTTTTCTATTGCCAGGCTTAATAGATATGCATGGCCATATTGGAGGGAAACAACAAGGAACTCCTGCCGAATATGTGTTTAAGCTTTGGATGGCACACGGCATTACCACCATTCGTGAACCTTATTGTGGCAATGGTTTGGACTGGACTTTGGATCAAAAACAAAAATCAGAAAAAAATGAAATAACTGCCCCACGAATAGCACCATATGTTGCTTTTGGGATGGGTGCAAAAGAGGAAATTTCAACAATTGAGCAAGCAATAGCATGGGTAGAGCAAAATGCAAAAAACGGTGCTGCAGGTATTAAATTTTTCGGGGCAAAACCAGAAATAATGGCAGCAGCTCTCAAAAGAAATAAAGAATTGGGATTGCGTTCTATGTGCCATCATGCTCAATTGGATGTTGCCCGATGGAATGTTCTGAACTCCGCAGAAGCGGGCCTCACCACAATGGAGCATTGGTATGGCTTACCAGAGGCCATGCTAGAAACTGGCACGCTACAAAACTATCCTTCAGATTATATTTATAGCAATGAGCAAAATCGGTTTGAAGAAGCTGGTAAACTTTGGAAACAGGCAGCCAAACCCTTTTCTGAAAAGTGGAATACCTTGATGGATAAATTATTGAAGTTGGATTTTACCTTGAACCCAACCTTTAATATTTATGAAGCCAATCGTGATCTCATGCGGGCTCGTACCGCTGAGTGGCACGAAGATTATACGCTTCCAAAACTTTGGCAATTTTATCAGCCAAGCCGGATTTCGCATGGTTCTTATTGGCTCAATTGGGGTACTGAGCAAGAAATTCAGTGGAAGGAAAACTATAGACTTTGGATGACTTTTGTGAATGAATACAAAAACCGTGGTGGTCGAGTAACGGCTGGCTCCGACAATGGCTTTATATTTCAGACCTATGGCTTTGGCTATATTCGTGAGTTGGAAATGTTGCAAGAGGCTGGCTTTCATCCACTTGAAGTAATTAGGGCGGCAACTTTAAAAGGCGCTGAGGCTTTGGGAATGGAAAAAGAAATTGGCTCTGTAGAAGTTGGCAAAAAAGCGGATTTTGTAATTTTGGAGGAAAATCCCTTACAAAATATGAAAGTATTATATGGAACCGGAGCAATAAAAGTAACTGAAGCCAATGAGGTTGTGAGAGTGGGTGGCGTAAAATACACGGTGAAAGATGGTATCATTTACGATGCAAAAAAACTATTGGCCGATGTGAAAAACATAGTTTCAGAAGCCAAAAAGAAAGAGAATTTTGAGTTGTTTCAGCCAGGAGTTGAACCAAAAACCACACGTGTTCCTGGTGCTAAAAACTGATAAATACTATTCGTAAAAAAATAAAATATTCCTAAATAAAAAACTAATATGCAAAAAATACTTTCTATTACTTTGTTCTTTTTTATACAGGCAACCGCTTTTTCCCAAACAAAAAGGCAAATTACTCATGAAGACCTTATTAGTTTTAAAAGACTTGGCGCTCCTGCCATAAGTCCAGATGGGAAAAAAGTTGTTTTTAGTGTTTTGGAGCCTAATTACAATGAAAAAGAGCAGACTTCTGATTTATGGATTGCACCAACAGATGGTTCAGAAAAGCCAAGAAAACTTACAGCTACCAAAGCGGCAGAGTCCGATTATTCTTGGAGTCCTGATGGAAAATCAGTTTGCTTTGTGGCCAAAAGAGATGGCGAGGAAGAATCCCAAATATATATATTAAATATGCAAGGAGGTGAAGCTCAGCGGTTTACAAGTTTATCTTCTGGTGCTGGCTCCCCAAAATGGAGCCCTGATGGCAAGCAAATATTATTCAGCTCGATGGTGTATCCAGGCGTTTATACTGATTCACTTTATAAAAAAACTGCAGAAACTAAGAAGAATTTAAAGTATAAAGTAAGAGTTTATGAAGGCTACCCAATTCGCTTTTTTGATAAATGGATAGATGAAAAACAAAGCCATTTATTTGTCCAAAATATTGATTCTAAGCAAGCTAAGGATCTATTTGAAGAAGCTATTGCTCCGAAATCTAGCTATTTTAAACTGGTTAGTTTTAGCTGGGCGGGCAACCAAGAACTCGTATTTTCAGCAAGTGTTGATACAAATACTTCCTTTAAATTCCAAAGTTCGCAGCTTTACAAAATTGCTAAAACAGGCGGAAAGGAAACGCAAATAACTAGGGGAAATGCAACTTTTTCTAATCCAAAAATAAGTGAGGATGGTAAATATCTTTTTTGTGAAACCAATGAGCCAGACTATAAGACCTATTTTTTGGAAAAAATTATTCGAATGGACTGGCCAAATTTAACCAACAAAATTTACCTAAATACAAAGCTTGATCGACCAATAGTGGATTATAATATGGGTACACAAGGGGATATTATTGCCACCGTTGAGGACAAAGGAAACAATAAAATATTCATGCTAAATAATGTCGAAAGTAAGTTATTAACTAACTCAATAATAGGAAGTTATACGAATGTTTCCTCAAATAATGGAATTACAGTTGCCAATAATGAGCGAGTAATTCAACCAACCGAAATTGTAAAAATAAATGCCGATGGAAGTCCTACTTTTTTAACCAATTTCAACAAAGAATTATTGGACAAACTAGACCTTAATGATGTAGAAATAATTTGGACAAAAACTAAAAAAGGCAAAAATATCAGAAGCATGATTACGAAACCTGCAGGTTTTGACCCAACCAAAAAATATCCACTATTGGTACTCATGCATGGTGGTCCAAGTATGTCATATACTGAAAGCTTTGGATATCGATGGCAGCCAAATTTACTTGCTGGAAAAGATTTTGTGGTAATTATGACCGACTATACTGGCTCAACTGGTTATGGCGAAAAGTTTGCGCAAGACATTCAATTTGACCCATTTAAAGGTCCAGCGGAGGAAATTCAAGAAGCAGCTGCCGATGCAATAAAACGGTTTTCTTATATTGATGGGAGCCGACAATCTGCCGCAGGAGCAAGCTACGGAGGTCATTTGGCCAATTGGATGCAAGCCACTACTAGCCATTATAAATGCTTGGTATCGCATGCTGGCTTGGTGAATTCAGTATCGCAATGGGGTACTTCTGACGGCATTTATGGCCGTGAAGTAATGAATGGTGGTGTGCCTTGGGAGGCTGGCAAAACATGGAAAGAACAAAACCCATTTAATTTTGCAAATAATTTCAAAACACCGATATTACTTACTGTTGGCGAGAACGACTATAGAGTGCCGATTAACAATACTATCGAAAACTATCATATACTTCAACGCCGTAAAATACCTAGCCGATTAGTGGTTTTTCCAGATGAAAACCACTGGATTTTAAAACCCGAAAACAGCCGAATTCACTATAAAGAAGTAACAGACTGGTTGAAAAAATGGGTTTTGGAGAAAAAATAATGTAAACATTTCCAACTAATTAGGCTTGGAATTAGTCATTTAGAAAAAAGTAATATGAAATGGATAAAAATTGGAATTATGGTGATGATGTTCTCCTGCATAAGCAAAGCACCTGTACAAAGAATTGAATTGGGGAATTGGGGAGGAACGAAACCTGAGCAAAATACAAGTCTCACAATTAACGAACAAAATTTGGTATTCGATTTCACTTGTGCCTCGGCTACCATTGAGGTGGATTTTAGGAATGAAATTCGAACAAGTTTCTCATTATCTGGTATTTACTTTATTCAACGGCCAATTTTACCAGACAATTATGATATTGAAAAAAACAGGCATGATGCCAATTTCGATTTCGTGGTAGCTAAAAATGTACTAACTGTAACTATTTTTGACAAAACTGAAAACCAAAAAATAGGCGTTTTCATTTATCAAAAAGGGTTAGAAAGAATGGTTTTTAAATGTCCTTGATTTCTGAGTTTTATCGAGTTAATCGATAAATCAACAAAGCAGTTCGTTGGGTAAGTAAAGGAAATTCTCTCAAGTTGATAGTTTCGCCTGGCGCATGCGCACCTTTACCAGAAGCGCCCAATCCATCGAGGCAAGCCAAATATTGTGCTATATACGAAATATCACCAGCACCCCGAAGGCCAGGATCAAGGGCTTTCACTGGCCCTAAGCCCATATCTTTACTGGCTTTATCCAAAACCTCCAACAATTTGCCATTTGCCTCTGTTGGCTCCATGGAAGGTATTCCGTCAGTAAATTTGATATCAGCAGAAGTTCCTGGCAAGTTTTTAGCTACAATTTCTTTCATTTTTGCACGAGCATTTTCCTTCTGGCTTTCTGTTAAAAATCGTAAATCGCCCGTTACAATTACTTTTTGGGATACAATATTTGTTTTGCCAACCGAAGTGCCTTTGTCCAAAGTATGGTCATAGTCTACAGCGGTGCCTCCCACAATTACGCCGGGGTTGAATGTCAAATATTTTTCTTGACTTAAAGCCTCACGAAATTCATCCAATATTCTGGCCGACTCATAAATAGCACCGTAGCCCATTGTTTTATTAAACACTCCCGACGAGTGCCCCGTTTTGCCACGAGTGGTTAATTCCCAACCACTTGCGCCTCGGCGTGCGGTGGTTGCATATTCCATATTTCCGCCTTCATAAGCGAGTGCTACCTCACATTGTTTGGCACGCTCTATGAAATCTTTTCGGCTTATTGAGGTTGGTTTGCCAGAGCTTTCTTCGTCGCCAGTAAAATATACCGTAATGGAGGTGTCGTTTAAAAGGCCCTGTGCATTTAAAGCTTTTAGGGCGGCAATAATCATCACATCACCACCTTTCATGTCGTTTACGCCTTGGCCAGTTGCCGTGGAATCAGTAAGCCGAATAAAAGGGCCTGGGTCCATGGATTTCTCAAAAACAGTATCCAAATGGCCAATGAGGAACAGTTTCTTCCCCTTTTTACCTTTTCGATAAGCCACTAAATGCCCTGCTCTATTTAAAGAATCAGGTAGGGAAATCCATTCGGTAGTGAAACCTAATGCGTCAAATTCTTTTCTGAAAAGCTGGCCAACTTGTCGCACACCTTCGTGGTTGAGTGTTCCGCTGTTTATATTAACGGCATCAATTAATAGCTTTTCGGTTTTGGGCATATTAATTTTAATATGTTCTAAAATCTTTTTT
Organism: Cytophagaceae bacterium; assembly: GCA_031383555.1. Classification (GTDB taxonomy): domain Bacteria; phylum Bacteroidota; class Bacteroidia; order Cytophagales; family Spirosomataceae; genus JANMZR01. The sequence goes on from JANMZR010000072.1 coordinate 15,545, forward strand.
TCAATAGGATTAATCGATTGAGAAAAAGCAGAAAAGCTCGTAAAAAGGGAAAGAAGAATTACGGGAATTATTTTCATAAATCAGTGAAAAAGTAGATTAAACAATAGATTTTATTTGAGAAGTGGCCAAGCCGAAGCAAAGTAAACTTACAGCCAATAAATAATGGTAGGCATCTATAGCAAGGTTTTGGTCGGCAATGAAACTACCTCTGAAATTGGCCAAAGCTGCAAAAACAACTGCCGCTAAAAGCCAAAGGCCAGCGGTTTTATTTCCTTTTATTGTCCCATAAATAGCTATTCCAGCAATAGCAATCATGCAACCAACCGAGGTAATAGTGCTGATGATGGCAATATTTAAAGTTAATTTTAAAATCAACAAAACAATACCAAGGCCAATCACACCAAAAGCAATATTTTTACTAATAGCTTGGTTATTAACCAAATACCATGAGGCTGCCACCAAACTTAAAGCCCCAACTATGGTCGCTACATTTTGAAAAAACACGCCAATCCAACCAAAATCAGTAAAGCCAGCATAGCCAATTGCACCAAAAACGGCCGCAACTGCAACTGAAAGCACAAACGACTCCCAAAGAAAGGTGTCGTTAAAATCGAGTTTTCGCAAATAGCTAAAAAACACAAAAAAGCCAGTTAAGGCCAATATGGCGTCGGAGATTAGGTGTGAGGTTTGCATGGGGTTGGAAAAATAAAAGTTTTGATTTTCTAAAAGTTGCTACATTTTTTTAAAATAATTCAAATTGTGTGGTTTTCATTGGATGGAAAGTCCCTATAATTATAAATGGATTCGGTGCAATTGAATGGAATTCTCTGGTAGTGCCTAAAAATAGATATAAGTCTTTAGTTTTTGCAAAATCCTCAAAATATTTTTTTTTAACATCCTCGCAGGCTAGAGATTCGTTGCCTTCATGCTTTTTTATCATATTCCAATATAAAGCACCAATTTCCCAGTCTTCAATCATCATTGTCCGTTCAATATTATCATCACTAACAAATTTATAAGAAAATTTATAGGGAAGCTTTCTAACAACTTCAAATGGATTTTCTGAATTTTGAAATAAATTTAGTTGTTGTGCATTTGCTTTCAGAACATCAAGTTTTTTCTTATCCCAATCTCTCTCAACTTTTTCAATTTTAAAATCTAGGATTTCTTTGGGCTTGAATACTGCTAATGAGATACTTTTTTTTGGATCCTTTGCTAATGATATTAGCTCAGTCATATTGGTATGAACATTTTTAAGAACTATCTCTTTTCTAGACCTCCAGCTACCTTTTTCAGCATCGATATGGCCGATGATTTTGAAATTAGTATCAATAGATTTAGGCTTGTAACTTTCTAATCGAAAGTCGGACGTGTTCTTTTCTAAATCAACTTCAATCCAATCGTATTTGCTATATTGTTTATCATATTCAAGTTTTCTAAACGGAATTGGATATATTCGAATCCAACTGCCATCCTCTAAAAAACCTGCTGTACATACTAATTCATCATACTTACTTGATAAGGTGGGATACGTTTTTACGGCGATCAATACTTTTGTTAGTGCCATTATGATATTAAATATGTTGTAGTTCAAACTTCCATTCTGGTAGTATTGTAATTGCTTCGGCTAAATGCTTTCGGTGGCATTGACATATATTTGCTTCAAAGCAGGTAAGCGCTATGCGTTTTTTTTCTTTAAGTAAATTTAATATCTGCTCTTGCTGGCCTGTTGTTTCTCTCAAATTTGAATTTTTGTATTTCAAAAAAAGCTTATCATAGTCACTTTGAGTTTTAAGTTCCTGCCTTTGATCTGATTGAATCCCCACTTCTGGAATATGCAAATATTCAATATTTAAGCTTGAGCAGTATGTTTTTAATTGGCTTTTTGAAAAGCCGAACTTCATACTTAATGCATTGTTTCTTACATCCACAAGTACTTTAACATCATTTTTTATTAGTCTATTTAAATATTCTTCAAGCGAAATACCCTCATAACCAATAGTATAAAGAATGGTTTCATTATTTACAGGTTTTGCTAGTCTTATTTTTTCAAATTGTTCCGAACCTAAAATTTCCAGCGCTTTTACACTATTAATTGCATAATAATGATAATTTAAGTAAGTATGTTTCATCAATGAATTACTACTTAACTTCCCATATGTGTTTTTAATTTCTATTAGAATTTTCTTGTCTTTTTCGTTTAGTGTTTTAACATAATCCAGCGATTCTTTTTTTGTAAAGCTGGTTTTATCTTCAGTCAATAGCCCGTGCTTAACCATAGCCGTTAAATCGGCATTGGCAGAAAACGAATAACATCCATATAGATAAGGTACGAAGTCATAATCAGGCTTATGTTGCCTTTTTGAAAATAAAAAAAGCAGTTTTTGTAAAGATATTTTGGGTAAATATCCATCAAAAGCTTGCAATAAGGCTAGTATTATTTTTCTTCTATAAAACATTTTGTAAAGTTAGTGAATTTTCCTGTAATGACTTTATCAATTACCCATCAATTTTATAATCTAGAAATCACTTATTTTATATGATATATATATTATATTATTAATATATTTGCAATATGAATAGATATTTATATTGCAAATATATTTAATTCTCAAGCAGTGAACATTCGCTCAATCGTGCATATGGATTTGGATAGCTTTTTCGTAAGCGTGGAGCGCCTGCGAGATAGCCGCCTCGTGGGAAAGCCCGTGATGGTGGGTGGCCTGAGCGACCGTGCCGTGGTGGCCGCCTGCAGCTACGAAACCCGCAAGTTCGGTGTGCGATCGGCCATGCCCATGCGCCTCGCCCGTCAACTATGCCCTGAGGCCATTGTGCTCAAAGGTGATTTTGATGCCTATACCCAACATTCGGATATGGTCACCGAGCTCATCACCGACCGTGTGCCTCTGGTGGAAAAAGCCTCCATCGATGAGTTTTATATCGATATGACGGGCATGGATCGGTTTTTTGGCACTTATAAATTCGCCACTGAGCTCCGCCAAAAGGTAAAAACGGATATCGGTCTGGATATTTCCTTTGGCCTATCTGCCAATAAAACCGTGAGCAAAGTAGCCACCAATGAAGCCAAGCCTTGCGGACAAATGCAAATTTTGCAGGGCACAGAAAAAAGTTTTTTAGCACCACTCAAAGTATCAAAAATACCCATGATTGGCGAGGTAACCACCCGCACGCTGCGCAATATGGGCATCGTACATGTGGGCACGCTTAGCGCCATGCCACAAAAGTTATTAGAACGTACGTTTGGTAAAACGGGTACTATGCTTTGGGAAAAATCAAACGGCATCGACAACAGCCCCGTGGTGCCTTCGGTGGATGCCAAAAGTATGAGTAAGGAAATCACCTTTGAGCAAGACACTACCGACCTGCGCTTTCTGCGGACGGTGTTCACTAAAATGATTGAAGAACTGGCATATGACCTGCGCAAGGGTGGCCATTGCACGGGTTGTCTCACAGTGAAATTGCGGTATTCCAACTTTGATACGCATACCCGCCAGCTCAATATACCCATTACCTCAGCTGACCACGTGCTCACCAACCATGTATTTGAAATGTTTGCCAAACTGTACGACCGCCGCCTTTTGATAAGATTAGTTGGGGTAAAATTCAGTAAACTGGTACGGGGTTTGGAGCAGTTAAACCTATTCGACAATAGCAGCCGCATTGCCCCCCTCTACCAAGCCATGGACTGGATAAAAACCCGGTTCGGCGAAGAAAAAGTGATGAATGCGCATCATTTTCGGTGCGGGATGCGGAGTGGGGCGAGATAATTGTTATCGCAGGCGGTGTTCAAAACCCCACATGCGTTGAAATAAAATGGCTACAATTTAATAAAATTCTTCTGAAAGTTAAGGACCCCCATTTTTATTTTCAAAACATAATTTTACAAATATTTACTAGCTTCTCTAACACTTAAATTACTTAAAACGGATTTATGCTCATTTACAAAATTAGCTACCCAAACTTTATTCCATTTTGAGTACTCTCGAAGGCTCCAACCAATTGCTTTATTTATGAAAAATTCTTTTGTTCCAATATTTGCCAAAATTGCCTCAGAAAGAATTAAATGATTAGTTTTTTCTCTGAACTCAAGCTGAAAATTAATAGCAACACGCACCAGCCAAATATTCTCATTGTGCATCCATTTACGTATATGCGTCACTATTATTTCCGGAATTTTTGAGCCATTGCACCTACTACTTGGTCAATACCATCAACAGAATCCCACCATGATTTTGTTAGAATCAATTGCTCTATTTTGTTGATATCTAACACATTAACATGCTTTTTTTGCGAAATAAGATAGTCCAAAGCCATGTATTGATACTCTCGTTCTGGCATATTAAAACATTGAAATATAAAATCCCAGTCAATAATTTTTGTTTTTGACTTTTCTTTTAAAAAATTCTTTTGCAACAACTTTCTTTTGGGGGAGTTAATTCCTAGAAAAAGAAAATTATTTTTCATATAAGCAGCCATTTTAACTGCTAAAGCAGCATTTCGCTCCGTTTCAAATTGCAGAAAAATAGGATTGTTGGACATAAAATGAAAATCAAATGAAAGTCAAATTTAGCGATATAGCTTCAGTCATAAAATTGTTCTTTAAACTATTTGCTGATCAATGGGTTACTTAGTATATTGTGAAGTATATTTGATTATAAAAAAGCTAAAAATGAATAAGCAAGTTTTCTGTTCAATTTTGATGATTGGGTTACTCACCAATTGCATGAACTATGGTACAAGGTCGAACAATACTACAACTAAAAACGAAAAATCATTTGATGACGGTTATAGTCAGAAAAGCTCCAAAAACTTCACAGGTTCAGCCGAAGAAGTAAAAGAATTAGGGCCAAATATTACCCTTGACAATTACCTTAGAAGAGTAGCCGGCGTTACAGTTACAGGTGATGGAGCCAATGCAAGCATAAGAGTTAGAGGTATAAACACATTTGTGGCCGACCCATCTCCGCTATTTGTTATAAATGGCAATGTGGTAAATGGTGGCTATTCGTCAGTTTATAATATGGTTTCTCCCAACGACATAAAATCAGTAACAGTACTAAAAGATGCCTCAAGTACAGCAATTTATGGCTCTAGGGCATCTAATGGGGTGATTGTGATTTCGCTAAAAAAGCAAGAATAAAATTAAAGTAAATCTATAGGATCTTCCACCACTCTTAAATTTTCGTTAAATCGATTCATTTTCAATATATCTTCTGCTAAAATTTCAAAATCAAAAACATTAAAATTCTCTTTAATTCTGGAAGGATTTGCAGATTTTGGAATGTTAGAAATACCCTGTTGCAAAGCCCACCGAATAATTATTTGAGCGGCCGTTTTTGAATATTTATTTGCTAAATCTACTAATTTTGGGTCATTAAATTTCAACCCACGAAGCAATGGAGAATATGCTTGCAACTGGATACCGTCTGACTTACAGCGATTTAGCAAACTTTCCAAATATAGATAAGGGCTAAATTCCACTTGATTTACTGCAGGCGTAATTGATGAATATTCTTGTAATTCATCCAAAAAAGGCTCCAAATAATTAGCTACTCCAATAGCTTTTACCAAACCATCGTTACATAATTTTTCTAATGCTAGCCACGTTTCTTTTCTGGATGATTTTATCGGCCAATGCACCAAATACAAATCGACATAATCTAGCTTTAGTTTCTTTAAACTCTCATCATAAGCTTTTAGCGTTTTTTCAAAACCTTGATCGGCATTATTCACTTTTGTTGTAATAAAAAGCTCATTACGAGGTATTTGTACATCTTTAATAGCCAAACCAATTTCGTTTTCGTTTTCATACATAGAGGCCGTATCAATTAATCGATAGCCTGTTTCAATCGCAAAACGGGTTGCATTAATAGCCTCTTGTGCATGCATATCATACACGCCAAGACCCAAAAGTGGTATGGAAATACCGTTATTTAGCATTGTTTTCATAGGGTTTAACCTCAATTCTGAATATTTAAAATTATGCTAATTTAAAATATATTTTTCGTTCCTCGTTTAAAGTCATCAGGCTTACCATTTTTCCAAACCTAACAATTTCTTACCTAAATCATTTAATTCGGCAACTCCGTATTTAGTTTGCTCCCAATTGCGAGGGTCGCCTGGAAAAGCATATCCTTCTGGCGCAATTCGGTTTTTCCAGGAATTTACACGCCATTCTCTCATAGCCTCGTTATCCTCTTCGGCAGGCATCATTGAAATGTATTGTGCCATTCTCACTAAATTTTCCGAATTATTGGGTCTGATCCCATGCGGAGTTGTACTGTTGAAAATCAGTAAATCACCAGCTTTTAATTTTACTTTATGGTATTTTCCTTCAAAAGCTGAAGTATCAGGCTTAAAGTGATCACGGTCATCTGGTTGAGTGAGTTTCCAAGTATCATAATTTCTGTAAAGTTCCGGAATACATTGAAATCCGCCCATATTTTCATCCAATTGGTCAGCAAGCGCCAATACTCCTTGTACATTTTGTGGGCGAGTTTCGGGATCATAATCCCAATGGATAAAACCTTTATATTCAAACCCTGGTCGAATTGGGAAATTCAAATTAGCTCTATCAATGGTTACCCATAATTTTTCAGTCCCCCAAATATCGGTAAAAGCATCGTAAACACGCTCCATTTGTCGGTTGTTCCAAAGGTGCTGATTATTATACACTTCTACCATTCCAGTTCCGCCCAATTCCTTCATTTTCATTTCGGCACGGGGAGCTGTGTACCAAGTACTTTGGTTGTTTTGGTCCTTTTCTTCAAACTCCCAAAGAAAGTTGGCAGTGGCTTTGGCTTGCTCTTTTGGTACAGCATTTTTAATGATCACATAACCATTTTCCAACCAAAAAGCCCAATCAACTTCTGTAAGGACTTTCAAGGGCTTTCCATTCGAACGGTCGTTTAGTTTAATTTTACTTGAGGTGGCAGTTGAAGGGTTGCCAGGTATTTCTTTATGATTCTGATTTGGAATCATGGTGGGTGCCATTGTCATTGTTTCCATAGTATTGATTTTTTCATATATTTAATGATACAAAGTTAGTTCAATTGCAAAATTTAAAACTACCTTAATTATTGCAAATATTTGAACAATATTGATAAATTTTAACCTCATTCATACTAATATTGTAAATAATAAGCAATAATGCCAGAAAATGAAAATCCAACTTGAAGAAATAGCCCCAAAGGTAAATAGCTCTTTTAACATTATGGTCAATCCTCGATTAAGTGATTTTTACTTCTGGCATTTTCATGCCGCCTACGAACTTGTATATATTGAGGGTTGTGAAGGCACTCGACATGTTGGGGAGCATATTTCAAAATATGTTGGAAGTGATTTGGTATTCATCGGCTCAAATATTCCACATTTAAATTTTGATTATGGTGTAAAAACAAATTATGAAAAAAGAGTATTACATATTCAACCCGAATTTTTGAACCTGAGTGTCAATAATACTCCAGAACTCCAATCAATTGAAAAGCTTTTTGAAAAAGCAAAATTCGGGATAGCATTTAATGAAAATACAAAAAAATATTTATCCGAAAGATTGAAAAACTTGTATTCACTAGATGAATTTCAACAATTTTTAGAGGTGTTGAATATCTTTAAATATTTATCAGAAACAAACGACTACCAGCTCCTACACAAACAACCAATTGAAAATCAATACAATAGCCGAGAGCAGCTGCGAATGAAAAAGCTTTATCAGTTTTTGGATGAAAACTATTTACGAAAAATAGAATTAAACGAGGTGGCCGAACTTTGTAATTTGAGCAATGCTGCTTTTTGTCGATTTTTCAAACAAATGACCAAACTTACTTTTATTGAATTTTTGAATCATTACCGTATTAACCATGCTAAAAATTTACTGCTTTCTGGTAAAAATGTATCCGAAACATGCTTTGAATCGGGTTTTGAAAGTTTATCGTATTTCAATCGAATTTTTAAGAAAATTACAGGTGAAAACCCATTGAGGTTTAGGAATAGATTTGGTAATTGAAAAGGTAATCAAATACAAATCACACTTTTTAAATCGAATAAATGTAATTGAACACATTTTTATGAAGGAAAAAGAGGGAAGATATCGAATTTTGGATGGAAAACTGGCTACTATAAAAGAATATTATCCTGAATAGTTTTCATCACATTTGGGTTACCTCCCATGCCAAAATGACTCGATGAAACTTCAATATTTTTATGAATTGCGTCTTCATTATGTTCACGGCAAGCTTCCCAAGGCACCATACCATCAATTTTAGAATATAAGGCCAAAGTAGGTACTGGTGCCGGGTTTGCAACTTGTGCTACAAAGGCATGATCTGTATCTTTTGGGTCGTTCAATAAATTATACACCCATTTGGCATAATTGGGGGCATTCAAATCGCCAAAAGGGCTGCCAATTGTAATTACTTTTTCTATAGAGCTAGGAATAGCCTTGGCCACTTCACGAGCAAAAATGCCGCCCATACTCCAGCCAATTAAAATGACTTTCTGGTTCTTTTCTTTTTGTATATTCGCAACTTTAGCAATTAATATTTTCAAAGAATCAGGTCTTCCCAAATTACGACCCATACCCCAGCCAAAAGCATTGAAGCCTATTTTATTGAGAAATTTACGCAAATAAGTAGTATACCAATCGGTGCTTAAAAGACCTGGAATGACCATGATATGTTTTCCTTGACCAAAATCAGATTTTGGAATTGAATTGATATAAAATAGACCCTTAATATTTTCATAAATAGCTCTAATTATTTCTGTTAAATGTAGGAATTGGCTAGGTTTTTTTATTTCGTTTTGCATTATATTTTTTATGAGGCCTTATTGGTTTTTTGAATTCAAAAAGTTTTATATAGTTGTTAAATTCTCTTTTCAACCCAATCTGTCATATATTCAATCACCTCCGCTTTATTAGTTTCGTTAAAAATTTCATGGTAGGCTCCTTCCCATTCTTTATAAGTTTTGTCAATACTTTTGGCATCAGTAAAAAGCTGTTTTGAACCTTTGATATTTGTAATTTTATCGGCACCACCATGCATTATGAGCACAGGATAATTGAAATTTTGAAATTTCGGCTTTATTTCTCCAATTCTTTCTAAAAGAGCCTTACCTAGACCAGCTTTTGTACCCCCCAAATAATTGAGTTGGTCTGCAGCATACTTTTCAACTTCAACTGGGTCACGAGAAACAAGCTTTACATCCAATTTCTGGGTAGGCAAATTGGGTAAAATACTTCCTAATAAATTAACAATTTTTATTAAAAAATACGAAATGTCTTCTCCAACTTCCAAGGCAGGACCAGATAAAATAACTCCATTAACATTATTTCTTTCGTTGAAAAGCAAAAAATCGGTCACAATTAAGCCGCCCATGCTATGCCCTAAAATAAAAAATGGGATGTCCTTTGGGATAGATTGATAAACTATTTCTACATCTTCACGGTATTCATCAACCGATTTTATATTCACTTTTGGGCCTTCAGACTGGCCATGGCCACGAAGATCGAAAGTAAAAACGTTAAGCCCTATTTTATTCAAAGCTTCTGCCACATGTGCGTATCGAAGGCAATGCTCATGAAGCCCATGAACAATTAAAATATTAGCTTTTGGGCTTTCAATCAGATAGTTGTTTGTAAAAAGATTTAGATTGTCAGTAGTTTTTATCATGAGAAAAAACAGCCCCTCAACCCCTGATGGGGGAGTTTGGCTTAGGATTTAATTGTTAAATTGGGTAAAAAAAATAAAAATTGAGTAGAATTTCTACCCAATTAACTTTTGCTTTTCTAATTATGTATTTTAAAGAAAGTACTTTTTATTTCTTCTTCCCTTTCAAAATTCCTTTCAACGGATTTTCGATCAAATGGCTTTCTTTAATAGTATCAACTGTCTCAGAAAATGCTTTTTTTGCTGTTTCAGTAACAGTTTTTTGATTTGAAGTCATAACTTTAGCTGTATCGCCCATTAATTCTTTTCCCATTTCCAATGCTTTTTTACCTGCTTTAGCATACATACCTGCCACAGTTTTAGTAGTTTGGATTGAGCTACCTATTATTTTTGAGCCTGCTTTTGTAACGATTTTACTTGTGGCTTTGCCAGCATCAATCATTTTCGATAAAGTTGATTTCTCTTTTGGAGCTTTCGGGGCCTCCACTTTTGGTGCAACATTTGGTTTCAATATTTGCGTAGGCTTGTTTATTTTTGGTGCAGCAACTTTTGCAGCAGGTTTAGTCGCAACCGGTTTAGTAACAACTTTTACTTTCGGTGTGGTCGCTTTTTTCACGGCTTTTACTTCTGCTTTGACTTCAGCTACTTTTACTGTTTTTTTAACTTCTTGATTTTCCATGGTATTTTTTAATTAGATTTTGTAGTTTTTAAAATTTATACTCCAAAGTTAAAAATAACAAGTTACAAGAAAGTTACATATTTTTTAAACCCTGATTACGCTAAAGGAACGATGACGAAAAAAATATTTGGCGAAATAGCCATAAAGTTCGAAAAGCTGGCCTACTAAATTTGCAAAAAAAATACCGCAAATGGTAATGATAAAAAGGTGTTTTGGGTTTAATATTAGATTTGAATTTAGTAAAAAATATTCTATAGCGCAAGTATGCTCTCATAAACTTTCCTTGTTTCTGGCAATGGTTTTATGCCAAATTCTTCTTTTAAAACTTGCTCACAAACTTGGTAAGTTTTTATGGCCATTGGTCGATTACCTTTTTTCAAATAAGCCTGCATTTGTATTCGATAGGCGTCTTCCCAAACTACATCCACCAAAAGTGCATTTTGAGCAATTTGGATACTTTCAACTGGGTTTTCGTTTAATAATAAATCCGATAATTCTATTGCGGCATTAAGGTATATTAATTGCAGGCGCTCCCGCTCATCGGCACTCCAGTCTTCATATACTCTATCGGGTAAAAAGCTGCCTTTGTACAGTTCTAATGCCAAGCGATAGGCTTTTTTTGCTCCCTTTTCATCAGTGCTAAGCAATTGATTTCCAATAGATATGAGCGCTTCAAAGGCAAAAGAATCTATAAATATCTGCTCAAAATTAAGTTGGTAGGCGTGTCCGTTTCTTTGCAAATAATTGGTTTCCGAATGACTCTTACGGTCTGGTTCTAGTGCTTTATTAATACCATGTAGTGCTACTTTGAAGCCTTGGTCGTCGAGGTCATCTTCCCAAAGTTTATCTACAATACTATCTTTTAATAATGCTTTTCGACTTCGAGCGATTAAGAAAAACTGGAACAATTGTACGGATTTATCACGACCCCAGTCTTTAGAATTAAGTTTTTTGCCATTTACCCAAACCTCAAAATTGCCTAAAGTTTGCACTTTTATTTTGGCTGATTCTTTTTTGGCAAGAATTTGGGAAATTTGACTAAAAGCATCAGAAAGTGTTTCCCGACCTCCCTCTACAATAGATAGGGATTTAAGCTGCTTTAAATTTGAACTATTGTCTTTCAAAATATTCGTCGGTTGTTATTTTGAAGATTTTTTTTGACTTTTTGAAAAAGCTTCCACCTTTTTATTCAAAGCCACTATTTGCTCCGACATATCAACTAATTTTTCCAATATTTTTCGAGAATCAGATTTGGTAGAGCCAAAAATATCCTCAAGTTCAATTTTTTTACCAAACCTTTCTTCAATTTTATGCTCCAAATTATCCCCAATTTGCTGGAATTGCTCTGTTATTTGTTCTTGAATATGAGCAGCTTGCTTTTTAGGGTCTTTTATGGTTTCCATCACCATTTTTGGGGCTTCGGAAGCAACTTTTTTCCAAAAATCAAAGCTTTTCGATAAAATTCCTTTCTGCTCCTCTTCAGGTTTATCTTCCACCGCTTTTTGGGTTAAATCACCCAATTTATTTTTAACAAATTCAGTTGCGGCATTGTAATCTGAAATGCGTATTTCATCACCTGATTGCACATGACGAATATTGCCACGCCACTGTATTTGTGGCTCACCTTCGTCTGATTTATATATTTTTTGCGAAAGCCGTAAAACAAATGAGGCTGTTTCTTCTTTTTTTTCTGGCATGGTATTTCTAAATATTATGCAATTATTTAATTAAAATTAACTATTTTCGTTGATATACAACTATTACAAGCGTACAAAAATGATAGACAAACTTACAAAAAACTTAATCAATAACAATTTGCAACATATTTCGGGTATGGATGCAACTTTTTTATATACCGAAAGCCCGAATAGTCCCATGAACATTGGTTCGGTGATAGTGATTGAAGGCTCCCTTGATTTTGATACTTTCAAAAGGATACTTTTATCGAGAATTCACCAATTTAAAAAGCTTCGTCAAAGGTTGGTTTATGTGCCTTTGAGTATAGACTATCCCTATTGGGTGGATGATCCAAATTTCAATATTGACCTACATATCAAGCATATAGCCCTTCCACAAAAAGGAAGTTGGAAAGAATTGCGACAAACGGCCTCACAGTTTTTTTCCGAACCATTAGACCAAAACAAACCACTTTGGAACATGACTTTTGTTGAAGGACTCAATAATATTCCACAAGTACCTGCAGGCTCAGTGGCTATTATTACAAAAATACATCATGTGGCGGTCGACGGTGTTGGTGGAGCCGGTTTAATGAGCTTATTTTTGGATTTTACATCTGAGAAAAGAGAAATCCCAGAGCCAAAACCTTATAAACCAGAACCAATTCCCAATGAAATTTCATTGATGATTAATAGTACATTAAGCTTTGCTAAAGATCCTTTAAAATTTCCCAAACTAGTAACAAGTGCACTCACTGCTACTTTAAAGGCAGGTTTTCTAACCAGAGTGCAAAAGATGGATTTACCTACTGTGCCGTTTACAGCACCCAATACTCCTTTAAATGGCATTGTTTCAGCCCAAAGAAAATGGAACTCAGCCATACTTTCATTAGAGAGAATAATTGCGTTAAAAAATATTATGGGAGCTACCGTGAACGACGTACTATTGGCAATTTGTGCGGGAGCATTACGAAGATATTTGAAGGAAAAAGGGAAATTGCCAGAGAAATCGCTAGTGGCAATGGTGCCCATTTCAACACGTACGCAAAGCGAATCAGAGCAGATTGACAACCAAGTTTCGGCTATGTTTGTACAAATTGCAACAAATATTGAAGACCCAATACAAAGATTAGAAACTATTCAAGAAAATACTAACCGAGGTAAAACGTACCAAGGTGCTTTAGGAGCCAAAACATTGGCCAACATGGCGGAGGCTGTACCCTTTGGCATTGCCAATCAAGCGGCAAGATTGTACTCAAAATTTAAAATTTCGGAGTTTCATAAGCCACCATTTAATGTAACCATTACTAATGTACCTGGCCCAAAAATGCCTCTTTATACCAATGGCCATAAAATGCTATCGGTAATGGGGTCTGCGCCAGTTTTGGATGGTTTGGGACTCATAATCACTATATTAAGCTACGATGGATATGTGACAATTAGCCCAACTTCCGATGTAAATTCAATGCCTGATTTGGATAATTTCACTAAATATTTACGAGAATCGGCCAATGAATTGGAAGCAGCCATATTGGCCCATACTACTAAAAAAGAAAGCAATAAACCTAAAAAAATCACAAAACCCGCATCAGAGAAGCTCTTCATCGACTTGGGAAAATTCCTCAAACTTATGCCTGACAATGGCAAACCGAAATCCGGTATTTTTCAGTTTTCAGTAAAAGGAGACCAACCGTCAAAATGGATTGTTGATATCAGCAAATATCCGGGAACAGTTGTAAAAGGCGAAATAGAAAAGCCAGATGCCACTTTTTCAGTTGAAGAGGAGCATTTAATGAAAATTGCTTCTGGAAAATTAGACGTCCAAACAGCATTTATTCAAGGCCGTTTAAAAGTAGATGGTGACTTTGATCAAGCCATGAAATTGGCAAAAATATTGGGGAAAATGTTGGCAGAAAAGTAAATATTTTTTTTAAAATTCTACAAAATTAAATTTCTAAAACCTATGTTTTTTCAAATATCACTCGCCGAATGGTCATTGAACAAGGCTATTTTTAGCAGTAAAATCAGCAATTTGGATTTTCCGGCAATTGCAAAAAATGATTTTGGCATTGAAATAATTGAATTTGTGAACACATGTTTTTTTTCGGAAGGTAAAACATTTCAAGAAAATGGCGCTAATACTAATTATTTGAAAGAACTTTTGATGCGATGTAACGATAATGGTGTAAAAAATCATTTGATTATGTGTGATCGGGAAGGCAATTTGGGCGATGCTGATGCCAAAAAGCGCCAAATTGCAGTTGAAAACCATTATAAATGGGTTGAAGCTGCCAAATATTTGGGCTGTGAAACCATTCGTGTAAATGCAGCTGGTGAAGGCAGCGCCGGTGAAGTTACAAAAAATGCTGTAGATGGACTTTCAAAACTTTGTGAATTTGCAGAAACCATGAATATCAATGTGATAGTAGAAAATCATGGAAGCTATTCCTCCGACGGAAAATGGCTCGCCAATGTAATCAAACTGGTTAATCATGAAAACTGTGGCACTTTGCCAGATTTTGGCAACTTTTGCATGGAATATGAAATTGCTGGAGATTGGCATTCAAAATGCCTAAAAGAGTATGATAAATATTTGGGAATGGAAGAGCTAATGCCCTTTGCCAAAGGGGTTTCAGCTAAAGCAATGCGTTTTTTGCCCGATGGCACAGAAGCCGATATAGATTTTGAAAGAATGTTTAAAATTGTAAAAAATTCGGGCTTTAAAGGTATCGTTGGCATCGAATATGAAGGCGAGCAAATGAGTG
>JANMZR010000293.1:0-4415 GCA_031383555.1 Cytophagaceae bacterium
AAGTGAATCAAATTGAATCCATGGAAACCGAATTTTTTGATCTTGAATTTGAAGATTTTAATTTCCGAAAATCAAAAGGATACTGTTACATAAGCATTGAGAATAAAGCTATTCCAGGCAAAATTGACACTCTAATCATAACAGATAGTTTTGGCAATATAATAAAGAGTAATGAAAGATATTAATACACCCACTGGTGCAATTCTGTGACTTGTACCTAAAATGGTAAAAGTTTGTAACTTTTATTAAAGCGAATACAACAGTTTAAAATTTTAATTAGATCTGGTCCAAGGCATAGGCTTAAACAAGAAAATGGTTATGAACCTTTCCGACCTTTTGTAAAAAGTGTTTTTTAAATAATATAAATAAAAATAATATGAATAAAATACTAACGCTTCTCATTTTAGTTTTCACCACACAATTATTTGCTCAAAATTCAAACCGAAAACTCAACCGTTTTGTAAAAGAAAAAAATATAAAACGAATTATAAAAACCCTTTCCGCCGATGATATGTTAGGTCGGGATTCGAGAAAGCCTGATGAAATAGCTAAAGCTTCTGCTTTTATTGAAACGGAATTTGAAAAAATTGGTTTGCAAAAATTAGAAGGACAGTTGAACTTCAGGCAAGAATTTCAAAAGAAAATGCGAAATGGCCAAGAGATAAAAATGAATAATGTAGTTGGTAAATTAGAAGGTAAATCAAGAAAAAATGAATATGTGATTTTTTCCGCTCACTACGATCATATAGGAAAACTAGTAGTTACAAATACCGATTCATTAGGAAATAAAACAGTTTTACCAGATAGCATAGCCAATGGTGCCGATGATGATGCCTCAGGAACTACTGCTGTAATCGCTTTGGCCAAATATTTCAAAAAAATGAACAATAATGAGCGCACCCTAGTTTTCGTAGCTTTTACGGCAGAGGAAATTGGAGGCTTTGGCTCAAAATATTTTTCAGAACAAATGAATCCAGACCAAGTGATGGCCATGATTAATATCGAAATGATAGGTAAGCCTTCAAAATGGGGAAAAAATTCAGCATTTATGACAGGTATTGAAAAGTCGAGTTTAGGTGAAATAATGCAAAAGAATTTAATTGGAACTCCATTTGCAATTAACAAAGACCCTTACCCGGAGCAAGATTTATTTTACAGATCAGATAATGCAACATTGGCAAGGCAAGGGGTGCCAGCCCACAGTTTTTCAACTGATCAGATTGACTCAGATTTATTGTACCACTCTGTCGACGATGAATTTGAAAGCTTGGATATGAGCAATATTACCACTACCATCAAAGCTTTGGCAATTGCCACAAAATCTATCATTTCGGGTATTGATACCCCAACAAGAGTTGACAAAGCAAGCGTTAGAAAATAGAAAGTGCTCATTTAAAATAAAAGATATTTCAAATGAGCACTTATTTTTAGTTATTTAATTATTTTGTGTTCCTGCATATATCAAGGCCCCACCAGCAATCGCCAAATCTTTCAAAAGACCTGTCATGCCAGTTGAATCCCCGTCCAAAACCTTGGGCAAATAAACGGTTAAAACGAAAACTAGCATTAATATTGCGACTAAAATGGAGGCAATTTTACTGTATTTGCCAGTAACAATGCTAATAGCCGCAGCAATTAAACAAATACCAATCAAATATACCCAAAAAGTGCTACCAGGTAACCAATGAGGTACTTGTGCTAGTGAAGAAGAAGCGTCGGTCAAATTGTAATATCCGAATACAGCAAGCGGTATTGCGAATAGATAGCGACCTAGGTTAGTGAAGATTTCCATATGAATCAGGTTTATGTGTTATACTTATTTGAAAAGTACAAATAAATAATTATATAAACCAAAAAATGATGTTTTTTTTTATAATTTATTTCAATCTTCTATATTTTTAATTTCTGAATACAATGACTTAAAACAATTTACTGCTGTATTTTTTTCTATTGGTATTTTTCTTCCATAAAATTCATCCATAAATGACCCAGCACTTGACCAAACTGTTTGTAACATTCCTTGAAAATGCTCCTTCACATCTTTATGTGTGGAAGTTCGGTATTTTACCATGTCTTGTAATTGTTTTACCGCATTTTCAGGATTGCGCCATGGGGAAGTAACTACATCAAAGCCTTTATAGGCAAATAAAACAGCAGTTTGATCAGGGCGCTCATAATGCCAGTCGCAAATAACTACATCTCTCACAATATTATCTATGGCTTGGTGGGTATTATTATAACTGCCTTCCCAAAGCCCCACTCCTGTATTTCTCCCATCCAAAAGTCGATCGCCCCATATCCATAACCTTCTGTTTTTTTGTGCCAAATAGTTTCGAATTGTATTTACCTCATTACCAAAAAGATCAGCTTTGTCTTTTCCTTTGCATCGAGGGCATTTATCATCTCCTATATAAAATACTTCGTCCATGCCAGCATGAAAGGCATCTGATTCAAATACATCACATATTTCATTAACTAGCTCAAATACAACCTTATGTACTCCCGGATGCAGAGGGCAATAGCTCTTGCAGTAGAGCCCGTCTGGGTTGGGCCAAGCATATTTTTCTGGCATTTTTACATGGGGTGTTTCGTCAAATTCTGGGTATACTTTCAATAAATTTTCTAATTTGCCAGCCCATGATTGATGCCCCAAAAGGTTTATCTGTGGTATAATTTTAATCCCATTTTCTTGACAAACTTTCACCATTTTTTTAACATCACTATAAGACAATGATATTGAATCCCGTAATTCAGGATGGGAGTTAAATTGGTAATTATAATCGACCCTCAATATTAGTGTATTCACTTTTCGGCTTGCTAGTTCCTCGTTAATAAATTTTACAAATTCATTAACTTCTTTAGGAGTTGGAGCAGAAATACAAAAGCCTCGAATAGGTAAAAGACTATCTATTTTGGATTGTGAGTAGCAAAATGTATTGATGATAATTAAAAAAAGTAGAATTATAAATATTGGCTTTTTCATACTATTGGGTTGTTTATTTAAATAATGAAATATAAAAGTTGGGTGTTTTTTAAGATTTTTTTTAAAGATGGTAAAAAAATATAATAATGCAGTAAAATGTTCAAGCAAAAAAGAAATTAGTATTAATTTACATTTATTATAGTTAGAGCGATAGCATTTATTTGGGCGTGTCCCCGGCTATGCCAGGGGCCAGGCTTTCATTCCAATCTTTTTGCTGAAAAAGCAAAAAGGATTTACATTCAATCCTTCACGCAAAAAAACGCATGGGTGATCAAGTAATTATAAAAAAACTTTTCAAGCAGGTTGGCTTTTTATGAACCTATTTGGCATTATTAAAAGAATTAATATTACCCACATAAATTCATATAGCACCAATAAAATTTTATTTTTTTTAGACATGGCATGGCTTAAATATTATTTCAAAAGTTAATTAAATGGTTGGAAATCCAGAAAATTGAAATAAGTTTGGCCTACTTCACTAAAACATTTGATAAATGAGAGGACTCAACAAAGTAACATTGATAGGCAATTTGGGTAAAGACCCCGAACTGACTGTATTAGAAGGTGGTATTTCAGTGGCAAAATTTAACTTGGCCACCACCGAAACATTCAAAGATAAAAATGGTGAAAGCCATAGCGTAACCGACTGGCACAATATTGTACTTTGGCGTGGTTTGGCCGAATTAGCCGCCAAATACTTGCACAAAGGCAGCCTAGTTTATGTGGAAGGTAAACTGAAAAACAGGTCGTTTGACGACAAGGAAGGTATAAAGAGATATGTTACTGAAATACAGGCCGATGAGTTGATTTTATTAGACAAAAAGGAGGATAAATTATAGGAAAATTGTAGTTTTACCTTTTTAAAGCGAACTAAAAATAAAATGATCATTAGTAAAGTCAATCATAGGGGCTTGGACCGAATTTTGGTAAAATTTGACTATGATAGTAAAATTATTGAAAAACTCCGCCAAATACCTGATACAAAATGGAGTAAAACACTAAAGGCTTGGCATATACCTTATTCTAAATTGGCTTATAATCAGCTAATTAGCATATTTCCTGATGTAGAATACAGTTCAATAAAAAGCGAAATGCAACCTACGAAACATGTTGAACCTTCTTTAAATTCATCTGTTGAAAATAAAAGAGAAAATTACAGTAAAGCCATAAAATTAGTAGTGCTACCCCGTACCATAAAACTTTTTTTACAAAAGAATGATAAAGACATTGCCTATATCAAAACAATTCAATACCACCGATGGAATAAAGCTCAATTCTGCTGGGACATGCCTAATTTTGGGGCTAATCTCCAAAATTTAATAAACTATTTTGGTGATAGAAAGCCAATTATAGAAGAAATAAAAACAGAAACTATTGAAATAAATAATAGAGAATACAATAGAGATACAAATGAATTTTTAGCCATTAAAAC
>JANMZR010000303.1:0-2224 GCA_031383555.1 Cytophagaceae bacterium
AAATCTGAAAAGCCTTTTTGTTTATGAAAACAATATAGAGGCGCTGGATGGTGTTGAAAATTTAGAAAATTTAACCGAAATATATTTCCAATCAAACAAAATAAAAAGCCTAAAACCATTAGAAAAACTAGTGAACTTGGAAAAAATTTATGCCAGTAATAACTTAATAGAAAACTTTGAAGGCATTACCGAAGCGCATTCATATAAACTAAAAAACTTCCATATTTTACCCAATGAAAACTTAAGCGATAGGGAGATAATCAAATTTGAAAATACAATGTATATAAAGTGCTTGAAAGGATGATTGGTTATTAGAAATAAGTGGACATTGTAAAGAATTTGAATTTTTTCTTCTGTCATTACTAATATTTCGGGAGTTTCTCGTCATTTCGACCCATTTCGGGTGTTTTTTGTCATTTCGACCCATTTCGGGAGAAATCCATGAACCTTTTTAGCCATTTCCTTTTTTTTGCTTTATTATGAATTTTGTTCTTGGATTTCTATTATTAGTCTAAATAACCAGTAATCAAATTCATAAACACCATTTTTGCATTATTGGATAAGCTTCCAAATTATGAATTTGTGCATTTTTTTCATCATAACAAAAGCCATGATATTGAAGCATCGGTAGACCAAAATATCTTTTTTGAGAAAAATTTTCGATGATATAATCGCCACCACCTTTGTACCCGTGTTCATGAAAAACAAAATTTAAAGGCAATTTCAAATGCAAGCAAGCTGCATATGACCATGCAATGGCCATCATTTCTTCTGCTTCAGGGCTTTTTCTTTTTCCAATTGAATTTGCGTTCAATCCATTTCGTTCCTTTTTTGGTACCACCGCAATATGGCCTGCTTCGTGCAAAATATCACCAGGAAATGCCAAATTATTGAGGTTTATCACTAGTTTCCCATCAAAAATTTCGATGCCTGGCAAAAAGTTTTCTTTCGATTTATCAGTGAATTCTACTTCTATTCCAATTTCTTCCAAAAATTCAACACACTTTTTTAGATTTTCTGTTTTTGCTAACTCCATTTCTGCATTATTTTTTTATCAAGCAAATATAGTAATTTCGTTTTTTACATTCCAATTACAAAATAGTGTATGGATTTTCCGCTTAAATATTGGTTACCCTATAAATTGAATTTTGAAGACAAGGAAATAATTTGCGACTGGCTTTTTGTCGGGGAAAAATTATTTTTAAAACCTTTTTTCGATAGTACAATATCCGATTGCAAAAATTTCATTGAAAACCAGAGCCAATTCAAGCCAGCAAGTAATTTTGAAGCAATTTCTGAATTTTCAGAAACTGTACCCTATTTAAACCCTACTGCATTCATTTTCCATGTTTCTAGATCAGGTTCAACACTTTTATCTCAATTATTTTCATTAGATTCTCAAAATATAGTTGTAGCCGAAGCCCCTTTTTTTGACCAAATATTAAGAGAAGTACATTTTAATAAATTTGAGTTTTCTGAAGAGGAAATTATTCATACATTTAGATCTGCAATAAAATATTATGGCAAAAAAAGACAGGGAAATGAGCAAAATTATTTCATAAAATTGGATAGCTGGCATTTGATGTACTATGAAATTATACGAAAAGCATTTCCTAATACTCCATTTATATTTTCATATCGCAAACCTAATGAGGTGATAGCGTCGCATAAGGGCCAGCGAGGCATGCAGGCTGTACCCGGCTTATTAGAGCCTGCTATTTTCGGCATTGATTTGAGTGAAGAATTACTGATAAACCAAGATCTATATATAATAGAAGTTTTAAAAAAATATTATGAAAAGTTGATAATTATTGCTCAATTTGACAAAAACAGTTTATTTATCGATTATTCTGAAGGGGTATTGCCTATTTTAGGGAAAATTGAACGGTTTTTGTCTTTGAAAATAAAACCAGAAATTAAAGTGAAAATGATTGAGAGAACTCGCTTTGATAGTAAAAATAGTAATGAAATTTTTGCTGAACAGAAAACAAATATGAAATTACCAGTCAATCAATTGCAAGTAGAAGAATTGTATGGCAAGTTGAAAAATATATTTGACCAATAAATATATCATATATGGCAGATATAGAGCTACTTAATAGTTTTAGAAATAAGGTTTTAGGTAATATTAACTTTGAAAAAAAGGAATGGGAAAGTTGCCAAAGATATTTATATGAAAATGGCTTGGGTTTGGAAGAAACACTCAAATTTTTGAATTTCACCC
>JANMZR010000322.1:0-3415 GCA_031383555.1 Cytophagaceae bacterium
CAATCTCGCTTCAAGATATAAGTCAAATCAAAGTTTTCTTTCCAATATTCAGCCACTTTTTTGTCAATTACACCCGTTTTTTTATCCCAAAGTGGCATTGGATAACCATCAGGACCAACTGGCGAAAACACTGCATCCCAAATATCCCATTGTTGGCCACTTCTTGATTTTGATCCCAATGCAACCTCTCGCATGTTTACATCTTTCAAAGTAGCAGAAATTTGCCCTAAATAGTCTCGCATCCCCGGGCGAGGTGTTTTTTTGAATTCACTTTCGTAGAAATAGGCATTTTTATCTTCATAAATATTCACGGTGGTGAAGGCTCTGAAATCGATTGGGTCGGGGCAGGCGACATAAGCTCCATTGTATTCATCGGGGTATTTCACCTGCACTGCCAATGCCTCCCAACCACCTGTTGAGCCACCATATGTAAATCTGGCCCATCCCTCACCAATTCCACGAAATTGCTTTTCTATAAATGGTATCAATTCATAGGTGATGGCATCGCCATAAGGGCCGATATTTTCTGTATTTACAGCATAGGAATCGTCATAATAAGGGCATGCATGCTGTATTTCAATGGCCAAAACTCTTGGGAAATTCGGACCTGTCCATAACTTATAAAAATCGTAGGCTTCCTGTTGTTCAATTTTTTTATAACCATAAATTTTAAATCTTGCACTATAGTCGTCTGTTGGCATATTTGCATCAGGTGGGGTAGTTCTAAAGCCACTTAAATCGTCAGGAAAATGCCCGTGATATATAGCCAATGGGTATTTTACGTTTTTTTTCTCATCAAAGCCTTCTGGCAAAAGAATGTGTGCGCCCAAAAACATGGGTCTGCCCCAAAACTCAGTCAGCAGTTTACTTTGAATTTTAATATGCTTTACATATTTAGTATCTTTTGGCTCCTCAATAGGTGGTATAGTTTGGTCTAAATTTATCGTAAAATTTTGTGGAGTTTTCGGATTTATCCTGATTTTCAATGGCTTAGAATATATATTTCCTGGGGCCAGATTCCACTGTTGGCCTTCGCCTCTATCCATCGGTAGTTTAACGATATGGCCATCTTTTCGATTAAAAATTTCGTATTTGTGCAGCAATACTTGAACATAATATTCTCCAGCGGGAATATCTTTGAGGGCTTGAATAGGATACCCAAATGTGTTTTGAGTATTAATTGTTTTGCTTTTGCTGGTTGGCCAACTATCCAAATCCAAACCAAAAACCAACTGAGTTTCATGTCCGTCTTGAATTTGAAAACGAGGTTCAGCCTTATTATTTTTCGAAAGCATCAGTATCAAGCGACCATCTAAATTACCAGTAGTAGGAAACTTTACAGAAAAATTGGTTTGTCCAAAAGAAATTGTGACAAAAAATAGGTTTAAAATTACGATTATTTTTTTCATGTATTTATATGAGCTTTTTTTTTCAAAGATATAAATATTCTGATTAATTTGTAATTGGATTTGGTAAATTTTAATGGGTAATTACCCATTAATCTTACTATCGAGTAATTTCTTATGTTTAGAGAATTTGCCAACCTCTATGAAAGAATAACAACAGAATTAGAAACAATTGAATTGGGAATTTAAATATATTTAACCTAATTTTAAACAAGAATTAGAAAAAGAAATATGATTCCTATAAAAATTCATACTCATGCCTCCGACCCTTATTGGTCAATGATTGAAGAAGGTCAGAAGCTATCAATTGAAGAAAGATATCAAAAGTTTTTTGTGATGTTGAAAAGAAATAGAGCCATGACAGGCCTCCCATTACTAAGCGATAGAACTATTATTATAAAATCTACAGATGGATTTAGAAGATAAAGAT
The DNA here is from genome assembly GCA_031383555.1 of Cytophagaceae bacterium. Lineage (GTDB taxonomy): Bacteria > Bacteroidota > Bacteroidia > Cytophagales > Spirosomataceae > JANMZR01. The sequence goes on from JANMZR010000322.1 coordinate 1,837, forward strand.
TTTTTAGAATTTGCAAAATATGCTAACGAAGAAAATTTGAATTATATAATTATCGGAGGATTTGCAATGAATCTACATGGTTTTGATAGGCATACTGAAGATATCGATATTTGGGTTGAACCAACGAATTTAAATAAAAACAGAATAATAAAGGTATTTGTAAAATTAGGATATTCACTTTCAGAGCTTACAGAAATCGAGAAGTTGGATTTTACTGATTATGTTGTGTTTTCAGCTATAGGTTATTTAGACATTCTGACAATTGTTCATAAATCTTTAAATTATTACGATTGTTTTAAATATACAAATAAATATAGACTAATGAATTCTGCTGTTTGCTATTTTTTACATATAAATCATTTGCGAGAAAGTAAAATATTAGCCGATCGTCCACAAGATTTACGTGATGTGATTTTAATTGATGACTTGTTTAATTCACAAAATAAAAAATAATTTCTTTCCTAAAACTTTACATTCCAAACCAATCGATAGGCCCAATTATCGTTTGAGTTTTGTAATTTATTACCTCCCCATCTATTAAAAATTCCAATTCCAGCTCCTATATGAAGAAGTTTCAAAAATTTTTGGCGGTACAAATTATCAATCATTAATCCAGATTCGAAATAGCCCTTCTCTAATGTTTTGAAGTCTAATTTTTCATGGTACTTTTTATGAGAAACAGAACCATAAGCAATGCCTTGAAATAGGGAAATGTCAGGTTGAAACCAATGAGACTTTGGCTTAAATAACAATTGTCCGAAGCTGTGAGTCAAAAATAAATTAGCATATTGATCAGAGGCAAATTCATATAAACCCATGGTATTGAAGTGGTTAGCGACCCAAATCAGATTGCCTTGATCGGCCTTTCCTCCTCTCCCATTATACAAATAAGGGTAAGGTACATTTCCCCAGATTTTTCCGGCAGTGAAATTTATATAGGTATCACCAAGGCTAGGTGTTTTCAAATTATATTCTATTTTAGTGTTCAGTTTTGTATAACCCAAGTCACCTTCTGGAAAGTGCAGCTGGCCGTTTATTAAGTTGACCAAAATAGTTGGGCTTGGAATTGAGGTAATTATAGCACCACGTCCAATTTGCGAAAAAGCTTCCCCAAAAGCATATCTTATTCCTAATCCTATTTCTGAGGCGTGAAATTGATCCATCATTTCGTTTTTTGGATCGAGCATTGGGTTGTGGAACTTATAGGCATATGTTGGGTTCCTAAATTCATCTAAAACGCTGACTGAAAGTGTTGTATGCTTAAAAGGTCTAAAATTTAATTCCGCTTTCCATTGACTTAAACTATCAGCTCGAGCTATTTGAAAAGTGCGGATTAACTCATAAGGAATCTGCGGATTATTCCATATAAAGTACTGTACGTTAGCAGGTTCTGAAATATCGTTTCGATAGGAAAAGCTTAATTTAGCTTTATATTTTTCATAAAGATTGAACCTGAGCCTACCCTCATATTTGACAGCTTTATCGATAAATCCATATCCTAACTTTCCATCAATTCTTAGAAATTTGGAAAAATTATCGTTGGATAATACATTAAATGTTGGTCTAAAACCTTCATAAA
>JANMZR010000347.1:0-3443 GCA_031383555.1 Cytophagaceae bacterium
GAATAATTTAATTGACAATCCGAAATTTAGTGCTATTCAAAATAAACTTGATAAAGATTTGAAAGCTGAATTATTAAAAAGAAAAGACGAATTTTTGCCGGGCTTGGAATACATTAAAAAATGGAAATATTTGGTTGATGAAACCGAAACTGTGCCCTATATAGAAGTTAATTTTGAAGGAAAACCAATTTTAGAATAATAAACATTTAAAAAATATTATCATGCAAAAAGAAAATAACTCACAAAATAGTAGACGAGATTTCATCAAAAAATCAGCTTCTGTATTCGCAGGAATTACTATTATTCCTCGTTTTGTACTAGGTGGGTTGAAACCTGATGGAACAAAATATTTGGCACCAAGTGATATTATTTCATTTGGAATAATTGGTTGTGGCAAGCAAGGCAAAGGACTCGCTAGTAGATTTTTGAATACAAACGAAAGCCGAATTACAGCCATAAGTGAGGTTTATGAAGCTAAAGCCAGCCTTACTCAACAAGTCATGAAAGCGACTTTTGAAAAAAACGGCAAATTGGGAAATTTCACAGAAGTACCTCTTTATACTGATTTTAGAGAATTATTGGCCTTGAAAAATGTGGATGCAGTTGTAATAGCCACTCCTGATCACTGGCATGCGGCAATGGCCGTGCGAGCAGCCGAAGCTGGCAAAGATATTTATTGTGAAAAGCCTTTGTCACTAACTATAAAAGAAGGAAGAGCTATGGTAAAGGCCACTCGCAAGCACGATAGAGTATTCCAAACTGGCAATATGCAACGCTCATGGAAAGAATTTCGCCAGGCAGTTGAGCTCGTTAGAAATGGTTATATCGGTGAGTTAAAAAGCATTAAAGTAAATGTTGGGCCTCCACCAATTACTTACAATTTACCTGCCGAACCTATCCCAAATGGATTGGATTGGACAAAATGGTTAGGCCCAAATGAATTCAGTAATTTCAATGCTGAGTTGGCCCCACCAACCAGTAAAGATGTGTTCCCAAATTGGCGGCTATATAAGGAGTTTGGTGGCGGCATGGTAACCGATTGGGGTGCGCATATGTTTGATATTGCGCAGTGGGCCATGGATATGGATAACAGCGGGCCAGTAAAAGTATTTGCACCTGATGGCAAAGATCACCCGTTTTTGACCTACCAGTACAAAAATGGCATTACCATGACCCATGAAAAATGGGAATGGAACAATGCTGTTTTATTTATTGGCACCGAAGGGGAAATCAGGATTGCTAGAGGCAAACTAGAAACCTCAAATCCTACTTTGAAAGATAAAATTATTGGCGAAACAGAAAAGCATGTCTATAAAAGCGAAGATCATTACAAAGACTTTCTTCAAGCCATCCGAAGTAGATCAAAACCCATTTGCGATGTTGAAGTGGGACACAGGACCGCTTCTGTTTGTACGCTTGGCAATATTGCATATGCATTAAAAAGGCCTTTAGTTTGGAATCCTAAAAAAGAAAAGTTTAAAAACGATAGCGAAGCCAATGCAATGTTGGGAAGACCAATGAACAATGAATGGGGTATAAAAATATAATAAAGTTCTTATTCTCAACAAATTAGAAATGTTTATATTCATAAAAAAGTATTATAAAAGCTTACTATTGGTATTTGTAATTTCTATTAATTTTGCTTTTATTCATAATTCTGATTTGAAAGAAACCAATAAAAAGCCGAATATTATTTTTATTTTGGCTGATGATTTGGGTTATTTTGACTTAGGTTGCTATGGAAACCCATATAACGAAACACCTAATATTGATTCACTAGCTAAAAGTGGCCTCCGTTTTACTGAAGCCTATGCCGCCAGTACGGTTTGCTCACCCTCCCGGGCTGCAATTATGACAGGCAAGCACCCTGCAAGGTTAAAATTGACCAATTTTTTAATAGGGGAAAGAACCGATGAAAGCGCAACGATATTGCCTGCAAAATGGACAAAATATCTGCCAGCCTCAGAAATTACACTAGCCGAGCGCCTAAAAAAGATAGGTTATCAAACAGCTATGGTAGGCAAGTGGCACTTAGGTGGTGGCGATTCCCTCGCTCCATGGAACCAAGGTTTTGATTATACTCGAATGATTGGCAATAATGGTTTAGATTATTACAATTACGGAATTTATGAAGATAGTTTTAAAAAGGTATTCAGTGATAATGGTACGGTATATCTTACCGACAAGCTAACAGATTATGCTTTAAATTATGTCGAAAACAAATCTAGCAAAACTCCTTTTTTTCTCTATTTAGCCTATTCAGCCCCGCATGTTTTATTAATACCCAAAGCAAATAAGCTTAAAAAGTATTTTCTTAAATATGAGAAATACCAAGGAAAATACAATCCAGATTATGCCACAATGATAGAAAGTATGGATGAGGGAATAGGGAAAATTATAAAGAGTTTGAAAAATAAAGGTTTATTAGAAAACACAATTATAGTATTTACTTCAGATAATGGCGGTGTCGGCCTCCCAGAATTGGGCCCAACTCCAACTAATAGTGAGCCTCTTAGAAAATGGAAAGGGCATATTTATGAAGGTGGAATAAAAGTGCCAGCTATTATTTCGTGGAAAGGTAAAATTAATGCCAATCAAACTTGTCAGCAATACTTTATGAACACTGACTACACCCCAACTATTCTTGAATTGCTTGGGCAAAAGTATGATGTTACTACCGATGGAATGAGCATTTGGCCACTTATTAAAGAACCAAAAATGACATTTAATCGTAATGCCTTGTTTTGGCATTATCCACATTTTAGCAATCAAATGGGGCGGCCAGCTGGGGCCGTTAGGTTAGGCGAGTGGAAATTGGTTGAAATTTATGAAAACTCCCAAATAGAGTTGTTTAACCTCAAAAATGATATTGGTGAAACAAATAATGTCTCTAAAGAATACCCTGAAAAAACAAAAGAATTACTATCATTATTGAAAAATTGGCAAAAATCAATTGATGCAAATATGCCTATTCCCAAAAAAATATGAAGCATAAAAAAATTACAATTCTATTTTATTTTGTTGCCACGATATGCATTTTCGCAGCTTTCGCATTTAATAAAAAATACTCCCAAAATGAGCTTAACAAAAAGCCCAATATAATTTTTCTCCTCACTGATGACCACCGTTGGAATTCATTAGGAATTATGGGAAATAAAATAATAAAAACGCCAAATTTAGATCAGTTAGGCAAAAAAGGAACCGTTTTTAAAAATGCCTATGTAACCACTGCAATTTGCTGTGTGAGCCGTGCTACATTGCTTCGTGGTCAGTATATGTCAAGGCATAAAATCAATGATTTTAATACCAATTTTAGCCAATCGGAATTAGAGAAAACTTACCCCGTATTGCTCAGGAAATCTGGCTATTATACTGGTTTTATTGGGAAATTTGGTGTGGGAAACCCCAAATATCAGCCCAAAACTGAATTCGATTTTTGGGCA
>JANMZR010000359.1:0-12598 GCA_031383555.1 Cytophagaceae bacterium
TAAATTAATTTTTGAAATTAATTGGTATAGCTTTTGGTAGAATTGGGATTTGCGTATAAGGTAGGCTAACTAAATGATAGGCCTAATAACTATAAAAGAGGTAAAAATTGTTAACCACTTTTTAAATTAATTGAAAAATTAATTTAAAAACGAGAAGTTATACGTTTATTTCTCTTAAATTTTGCAAATAAAATGCCCTATTTATTCTTGATTGTTATTTTGAATGAATTTTCGAAAATATAAAGAACTGATAACAAATTTTGAGATTGCTTTAATATTGTGTGTATCGTTGTATATATAAACTATTCCAATATTGTTTGACTAATCTTATTGTAAATTGAAATGAAAAGTCTACTTGTAACTTGTACTAAGAAAGGGTAGCTTACACAATCTCATGGTCAAAAACTCCAAAAAGTTTAGTGACCTTTATTTTTTCAAGTTTTATATTCTTTTTTTAGATATTGTCAATTATGTCTTGGTATGTGTTTTATTAGGCCAGCTAACGAGTCTGTATCCGCCACATGGCGGATAAATCCTTTATATTTATAAATTGTATATTTTGTAATCGTTTGAAAATAAACTCAACACATATTTAAACGAGGCTGTATCATAATTCATGTGTAAGTATAAATTTCCGATTTTAAACGCTTGAAAACGACTAAGGTTCGTAGCTCCATTCTATAAATATCAAATGTAAAAAAAATTAATTAAAATCCAATTTGTCGATAGGGCTTTTTATCAGGTCGAAACCCTTGGTGGTAATGTGGGTGTGTATTTCAGTGGTTTTGGAGCTAGAATGCTCCATCAGCTTCAAATTATTTTGTTTGTTTTTTTAAACCCATTCAAATTCAATTTTAAAGCAAAACAAAAAAACAAGAAAGTTATGGCTTCATGAAGCCAAACTAAAAGTGTTTAAAATTACATTAGGAAAGTTTTTAGCAAATTATGAATTTTAGTCGATTCGTCAGGAATAACCTGATATTTACGATATGAAATATAATTTTATAATTTTAAAAAATTCAACTCAAACTCCCAATCCAGAATTTGCAATTTATTTTTTATGGGTTCTTCAGCTATTATTATTTCAAAAGTAGGTGAGTTTGGTGTTATAAACGGCATTTATTCTAATTTAAACTCTACTAATTCATAGTTAGCATTTCTTCCGCCTTCGTCAGTTTGTTTTAAGATGCCTTTTTCTACCAAGTCTTTTATGTCCCGTAGGGCAGTGTCGGTTGAGGTTTTGACAATTTTAGCCCATTTTGAGGTTTGAAGTTTTCCCTCAAAATCCTCAAAGAGTTTATTAAGTATTGTACGTTGGCGTTCGTTGATGGGTGTGTGCTCGTGTATTTTCCAAAACTCAGCTTTACGCACTATTTTCTGCATAGTGCTTTCGGTGGAGAGCATAGCATTTTTGAGACAGTGTAAAAACCAATCAAGCCATTCTGTAATGTCACCTGAACTATGTTGTACTTTTTGCAATACTTCGTAATAGATTTTTCTCTCTGCTAATATTTGGCTAGACATACTGTAAAAACGTTCTCCACTTCCTTCGGCATAGGCAAGTAACATATCGGTTATTGCTCTACCAATTCTGCCGTTTCCGTCATCAAATGGGTGAATGATGATAAACCAGAAGTGGGCTATGGCGGCTTTTAAAACAGGGTCAAGGCTGTGTTCGTTATTAAACCAATTCAGAAATTTGTCCATTTCCGTTTTTACTAATACAGGCTTTACGGCCTCGAAATGCACTTTTTCTTTGCCCATTGCCCCTGAAACAACTTGCATTTCTCCAGTTCTGTATCGCCCTACTTCTATTAAGTAAGGTCCGCTGTAACCAGTAGGGAAAAGTGATGCATGCCAACCAAACAAACGTTTTTCGGTTAAAGGTAGTTTATATCGTTGAGTAGCATCCAGCATCATTTCTACAACTCCTTCAATGTGACGACTGCTCGAAACAAGTCCTGCGGTCTTTATGCCCAAACGCCTTGCAATAGATGAACGTACCTGCTCATAATTAAGTAATTCGCCTTCAATTTCTGATGATTTTACTACGTCCAAGGTTAAGGCGGTTAGCGTGGCTTCTTCTTTCGCAGAAAAGCCCAAGGCGTTCATTTGTCCTATTATTTTACCTTGCATGAGTCTTACTTCACCAAATATGGCATTAATGGCTCTGTCCTGCCACGAAAAATTTGTCCAGTTATCGTACTCGTAAATGTATTTTGCCATAACCAAATATTTTTATGCGGTAAATATACAAATTATTTACCGCAAATATGCGGCGATAATTTTATTTTTTCACCGCACTAAGATAGGTTGACTATTCTTAAAGTGAACTATTTTTGGGAGAGCTTACCTTACCAAGTGTTAAAAAAAGCTGATTAGCATTAATTTGATAGGTTATAAAGTCAATTGTATAGGTGCCAGAGCCTATCCTTACAACGATTCTATAAAATAAACTGGGAAAGATTTAGCTTTCATAACCTTAGTTTAAAATTTTCAAAATAGAAAGTAGTACCTTAATTTGGCAATTTATCTTTCAATAAACCATACACCCAAGTGCCGGCGACTGCACTCAATAAGGTAGCAATTACTACTAAATAACCACTACCAATTTGGGCAAAAAGTGGGCCTGGGCATGCTCCTGTGATTGCCCAACCTAAGCCAAAAATAAGGCCACCATATATTTGCCCTTTTTGGAATTTCTTTGGGTGAAAATCCACCGCTTCACCTACTAATGTCTTGATATTGAATTTTTTAATCAAAAACACTGAAATCATTCCAACCACAACCGCACTGCCAATAACACCATACATGTGGAAGCTTTGCAAACGGAACATTTCTTGAATACGAAACCATGAGATAATTTCGGCCTTTACAAATACAATACCGAATAGTATCCCTACTACCAAATATTTAATATTGGCCGTCCAGCTTTCAGCTACCTTCATATCGTTAGGTGCCTCACATACAAATGTTTCGGCTACCTCAAGTACAGCTGTATTTTTAAATTCTTGAATATTTTTCATTGAAATTTACTATTAATTTTTTAGAATAATTTGAAAATAATTGGCATTAATAAATGAGTCATTGTGAAACCACCTACCATAAAACAACAAGTAGCAATTAGTGATGGAAGCTGCAAGTTGGAAAGCCCCATAATAGCGTGGCCCGACGTACAACCACCAGCATAACGAGTACCGAAACCAACTAAAAAACCACCAAAAACAAAGAAAATAAGCCCTTTTATTGAGAATAATGTTTCAACTGAAAATAAGTCGGTTGGCATTAAACCTGAAAAATCTTTAATTCCTAATGCTTTCAAATCATTGATTGTGGCTTCAGAAAGCACAAAATCATTGGGATTTGCCAAGAAATTGGTAGCGATAACTCCACCAAAAAATACTCCTAAAACAAAAATGAGGTTCCAAATTTCTTTTTTCCAATCATACTTAAAAAATGGAATATCGGCAGGAAAACAAGCTGCACAAACATGACGAAGAGAGGATGAAATACCGAAAGATTTATTGCCAATCAATAAAAGTGTTGGCACAGTAAGTCCAATAAGCGGGCCTGCAATGTACCATGGCCAAGGTTGAAGAATTAATTCAAAAATTTGTTTCATTTATATGTTTGTTTTAATAATGATAGTTGATAATTAAGTTTAAATGCGTCATATTAACTTTGTTGAGAACGTAGCGATCGTTTTGATAAGTTTCGCCAAAATCGTCTTTGCGCACCACCAATAAAAGTGCATTCAGTCCTTTTAGATAATGATCAAATTGATAAGTCAATCCTAAATTAATTTGTGAATAAGAAGGCATCCCATATTTATTCAAAGCGTAATTCTTTACATCGGGAAGTTGAAAATAGCCTCCACTTAACTCAATTTTGATATGTTTTTCTGGCTTAAAAAATGTATTAATTGTTGCTGCGGTTACATCACCAAAGCCTTCATTTCTCTCACGTGGCATAAATGTATAAAAAGGCTCACGACCCCATTCTCGTGGCATAAGATAACGCCCTTGTGCAGTTATTCGAGTGGCATTCAAGAACCAATCAAACTTAGCAGATTGCAGCCCTAAACGCCCAGAAAGCACTTTTGCTCCGCTATTTATTTGGGCATATGCCTTGGTTGGGTCTTCATTTCCTCCATTTCCTATTGTATTTTGTTGAAAAAATTGCCCGCCTACTAACCAGTTTTTACCTGCAATTGACTTTGATTTCCATTCGATTTTTAGTTGAGTGGTATTTAGTAGGTTGTCGATATAAGTATCCCAAAATTGAATATTCAATTGTTTTTTCTGATAGGTTGAACCAATTATTCCTACACCAGCCGACTCAATATTATTTTTATATTGCGAAGGTTTTCCGTTAATGTCAACTCCCCCTGGATAAATTCCGATACTTTCGCCAGCATCAAACCATCTTACAGTTGAACGTGGCGAAATACGCCAAATGTATTCCCCATGAAGGCTTAGGTTTTTCCATTCTATTAGCTCTAAAACGGCACCTTCGATCAAAGTCGGCCGCATTCGCCCATCTTGTGGATTAATAATTGGTGTTTGTGGAATTTGACGCCCAATAGTTAAGGTTGATTTTTTTCCTAAATGAGTTTTGACAAATAATTCTTCGAGACGGTCTAAATCTTCATGATCATTGGGCCGTTCAATATCAAATAATCCAATTTCATAACGATTTGCTTGATTTGTTTTTGGATCAGTTTTTGATAAATCGGACGATTTTAGATTAAACATAAAAAAGCCGCTAAGACCCACCTGAAAGTGATTTAAAAACCTCGGAGTTTCGTAGCCAATACCCGCCCCAATACCCCAAGCATAATAATCAGGTAAGTCTCCTTTGTTTACTGTGGCTGACATATATGAGCGAGTGTGACCATAAAACCGACCTTTTTCAAAAAAATGACTTATTGTATTGGTGTCTTTTTCTATTTCGTGATAAGCATGAATACCTTGTGCTCTAACAAAGCTAATTGAAATAAAAAATGACCAAACGACATATTGTAAATTGATTTTTCTCATAAATTGATACTAATATGTTGCAAAAGTATCAGTTACAAATTTTTATGTTCGTGACAAATGTTACATTGAAAAAATATTATCGATTCTTTTATAATTTTGATTCGATTGTAACAAAAAAAAGTATTCATTAAGTCTAAGCTCATTGAATACTTCTTTCTAAAACAAAGGTTGTTGCACTTTGATAGCTCTACACGAATTTATAATCTATCCCCGAAACTTGGCTCAATAAGTCTTGTGGGGCATCCAAAATCTTAGCATCGTGCCTTAAAGTTGGGGATACGGGTGAGAATTTTTGTAAATATTCTTTCATCATGCTGTGCAAAGTAAAGGCGGTATTTTTGCCTTCTTTTACGCCTTTCATGCGGCAAAGCATGTTATCGGGGTCGCCTTCACGTTCGCAGGCACATAATACATAGTTTTTTGTTAAATCAATCGGTTGACCAGCAATTGTAACTTTTTGTACACGATGCCCAACCCTTTCAAAAGCCTTAAACTCCATTTTCCTTCCTTTGAAACGGATCAACCAGCCGCCAAAACGTTTGGAAGCATCTTGGTCAAATACATTTTGTAACTCTTTTTCGAGCCAATCCATAATTTGTTGACCAGTGGCTTTGGCGGTTCTGATAGTAGAATCAACGGGAAGCATATCGTATAAATAACCTTCGGTAATGGCTATTTTGCCATCTTTTCCAGCGGTGCGTGGTGGACAAAAACGAAAACCATTCGATAGCACCACATCGGCATTGACTTTCCATTTAAGAGCATCCACAATCATGGTATCAATGGTGTTTTCTACTACAAAATTTCGGTAAAGTGGTACGGTACTATACCCCAAAACTTTGTTTATTTCTTCTTTATATGGTTTTTCTATTTGCTCCACAATATCTAATACTGCCATTTTTGCAGGAAATTTCTGCGGATTTACTTCGACAAGTTCATATTTTTCATCAATAATTTTTCCATTCTCAACTTTTAAATCCAATCTTCCAACAAATGAACCGAATGCCCCAGGTTCAACGATTTTTGAATATTCGGCTTGAATCGGTTTACGTACTCGCTCATGCGTATCTGCTCCGAAAATATAGTCAACTCCTTTGCAATCAGGATGATTGCCGAGTGCAATTTGTTGCGAAAGGCCAAGATGCGAAAGAATAATTATGAAATCGCACTGTTCTTGTTCTTTCAGTAGTTCCACATATTGTTTCAGATTTTCTTCGGGTTTTGTGTAAATTATACCCTTGCTATAAAGTGGCGACTGACGAAGTGGCACGAGTGGATCGGTATAACCCAAAATACCAATTTTCACTCCCAAACGATTTACAATTTGGTAAGGCTGAAAAATTAATTCGCCTTTTTTTCCATCGCCTAAATCGTGATACATATTAGTACAAACTTTCGGAGCAAGCAAGCCGCCTAAAAGTTTTTGCATGTTTTTTTTGTAATAAACTACTTCCCAGTTGCCTGGCAAGTACATATCGTAATTTAGGGCGTTTAAAAGTGGCACAAATGCTTGCCCTGTAGTTTTTACCGAAAGCAAACTGCCTTGAAACATATCACCCGTGTCAATAGTGATGGTGTTTTCAGGATTTTCTTTTTTCAAAACATCCAAAGCGGTGGCTAAATGAGCATAACCGCCTGTTTTTCTAAATGTTAGTTTATTATTTTCCCAAAATAATTCATCGTGGACATGCAGCTGACAATGCACATCTGTAGTTTGCAGAAAAGTAATTGTACCATTTTTTTCCGCAAAAGCATTAATTTCAGTATCCTTTGCCGTTGGTAAATTGGCAGTTTGACTTTTTCCATTTGCCAATACTGAACTCTGCACCCCTGCAATGGCGGTGGCCATAATACTTTTCTGTAAAAAATTCCTTCTTGATTGCATCTGTGTTTTTTTAAAAGCCAGCTTTTATATAAGCATAGCCAGCCTCTTGTTTTAATACTAATTCAGCAATGCCCACTGGTACATAAGTTGCTGCTGAAAGTATTTGTTTTTTCTCTAATTTCCGTTGTTTCATAGTGTTTTCACAAACCGCAAAAACAACACCTTTTTCCGTTAGCGATTGAATTTCTATACCGGTTTTGGTTTCTTCTTTTTTCATAAAACCAATACCGTTGTTGTGAACCACCACTTCTATTTTGGCAGTTTTCCAATAATCTAAAACATTGGCAATCTGTTTTACGAGGGCTTTATGTACCAAAGTATCACTTGAAGCCAAGTGGAATACTATTTTATGCTCTTTTTCTTGGGCATAACTAATTGAGGTTTTTACAAAAAAGATTGTAAAAATGGATAAGGTCAATATTGTTTTTTTCATGTTTTTAATTGTTTTTTAAAGGTAAATGGGGACGCCTCGTCGGAATGCCCATAAATGTAATTAGGTTTGCATTCAAACTTTTTACTTGTGGGCATTTCATAATTGTGCTATTGTTGAGTTTTTAACTTTTAAATTTTTATTTTTTTCTTTCCACTCTTTTATTGGCTTAAATGGACCATATTTATGTTGATTTTCAGAAAAGGGGTCAGCATAAGGGCCAAAAGGATGATCGAAAGGTTTGCCTGCAATATTTGGCCAGTCTTTACTTAAGTCTTTGGTAGGCCTTGGCTGCGAATTGATGAAAGCGGCTACGTCCCATGATTCTTCGTCTGTCAATTGGGTTTTCTCATAAGTAGCCCCAAACGGCATATTGTATTTTACATAGCCTGCCAAATTAGAAATTCGGAACAAACCTGCACCAATATTATAGCTATTTTTACCCCAAACTGGTGGGTAGGTATAACTCTTTTTGTTTTCTGCCAAAACTCCCTGCCCGTCGGCTTGGTGGCAGCTGACACATTTTAAATCATAAACTATTTTACCTAAAACAGGGTCACAGGCACGTTTAAGTCCTTTAATTTTAAAAATGCCAGACCCTCGTGGTACTTTTTTCTTGGGTACATCGGTACCCAGCCACTTTATATAGGCCAAAATTGACTGCATTTCTACGCTACTCGAATCGAGCCCTTTGCCATTTAAACTCCGCTCAAAACAATCATTTACTCTTTTTATTTGATTTTCTTTTGTGCCCGATCGCTCTCTGAATTTGGGATAGGTAGATTGTACAGCAAAATAGTTGTTTCCCCAAGGTTGTGTGCCTGCTTGTAAATGGCAATTTTGGCAATTCATGCCATTTGAGATATGTTTTACAGAACCATTTGGCCCTAAAAAATCGGCTGTATGGGCAATTAATTCTCGCCCATATTTAACTTTTTGTTGGTCCGCTGGGTCTAATCTCATCATACGCCAGTCGGATGGGGCTGTCCAGAGATGTGTGAAATTTGAATCAGGTGCGACATAAGTTTTTTTAGTAGTATCCAATTCACTTAAATTCGAATTTGGAACACCAAAAATAAAAAAATATAAAATCGAAAGCATTGCAAAAAAGGCAATACCAAGTAAAGCCATTAATATATTTAGATTAAACCGAATATTATCAGTATTTTCTCCAGAATTGTTCTTTAGCATTGAAAAAATAGATTTGATATTTATTGAACAAATTTAACCTATTTAGTTATTAATGTTTTGTGATATTTGTTACATATCAATGATAAAATTGTACAATTTGATTTTTTAAATTATACTATTCTAAATATTGGGATTTGTTCAAATATTTTAATAGTTTATTTCCTCAAACAATTTTTGATTCAATATCAATAAATCAAAATATTTTTTTGTAATTATTTATAAAAAAACTTCACTTTTGACGAATTGTAAAATTGAAGCTGTGCGAAAATACCGTTTAAAATCGGATTTTATTCCATTTTCTTTTTAAAATAAAATTGACAAACATTGCCCTAATGAATAAAATTACTGGTAACCCATGCTGTGCCAAATCTAACCAATCAAGTAATTGCATACCTTTTGCGCCACCAAGTAACCATTGTATTTTACCAAATAAATGTGGTTCAGGCACAAATGGGGCAAGACCTAAATTGAGGCTTGCAACTAACCATAGTTTCCAGTTGTTGAGGTAATTTTTCATTTTTTATTCCAAGGATAAAATAGTTGTTTTTTGAATGTTTTGGGGAAATTGGCAATATCATCAAAACCCAATTTGATTGTTCCGTCTACTTTTGGTACATAATTTTGCCCAAAAATATAGTCCCAAATACTGAGCGTAATGCCAAAATTTACACCATATTTTCTGTCTTTTGGTAGTACCTCGGCGTGGTGCCAAAGGTGCATTTGTGGACTATTGAAAATAAATTTTAATGGCCCCAAAGGCAAATAAATATTGGCATGATTGAGATGCCCGATGGCCAAAGTGAAAATGTGAACGACGAAAAAATCTTGGATTCCGAAGCCAATCATCGCCAATGGGATGTATTCTATAGTTCGATAAATCACGTTTTCCATCCAATGGTAGCGAAGGTGCCCCGCAAAACCCATCTCTTCGATGCTATGGTGCACTTTATGCACTTCCCACATCCATGGCACTTTGTGTAGAAGCCGATGGATATTCCATTGCACAAAATCACGAACTATAAATAAAGTGAGCAACTGTATCCACATTGGCCAGCTTGCTATATTGATGGCTACTAAATTTTTTATACCAAAAAGCCCCAATAAATCATTAAAAGCCTGTACCACCACATTTGAAATTGCATTGTAAGCGACTAATGAAAATAAGAAAAAATTAAAAAACATATAAAACACATCCAGCCAAAAGTCGTGACGAATCGCACTTTGATTTTTTCGCCAAGGGAAATTTATTTCGAGAGTCCAAACTACTATTGAAAGCCCTAAAAGCCAATAAAAATAATTGTGCCACGATGGGTGCAATATTTCGTTAAAAAGGTAATTTGCATATCCCCAATAACCCTCTAAGAATGTTTGCAGATAGCTCATGCCCTTTATTTTTTTAAATCCGCAGTTGCATTACCTGATGCTCGCCAGGCATTTATGCCGCCCTCTAAATTGTAAACTTGCTTGAAGCCCTTTCCTGCCAAAATTTTACTGGCTTGGCCACTTCGGCCACCTATTGCGCAATACACAAATATTGGTTTGGTTTTATCTAATTTTTCAATCTGACTTGCAAAATTCGGTTTGTTAAAATCGACTTGCTTGGCATTTGTAATTACACCTTGAGCCACTTCAGCGTCAGTTCGTACATCTAATAAAATTTCGTTAGGAAGCTTAGCCAATAATTCTTTAAAGCTTTTTACATCAATAGTATTTACTTGTTGTGCATTTGAACAAGCAACAATATTTACCAGCAGGTAAAAGGTGATTAAGTAGTTTTTCATCGTATTTAGTTTTAATTTATTAAAAAAATTTATCTATATTATTGAAAATCAGCATATCAATTCTTTACTTTAATAATAGTTTTAATTGAGAATTAGCTTCAATTAGGCAATTTTTATTCGCTTTTGGCTAATACTTAAGCAATGCATTTCTGTTTTTATACTTATTGCAGAAAAAATAGTAATCAGCGATATAAATACTAACGGTGCCGAAAGGCCGAAATTATCAACCAAAATACCAGAAATTAATGCACCAAAAGCATAGCCCGAATCACGAAACATTCTGAAAACGCCTAAAATTTTTGGTCGATTATTTGGTGTAGTATTTTCGGCAATACTGGCCATAAAAGTGGGATAAACCACAGCTGTACCTATTCCAATTAGCACTGAGCCACCTATAAAGTAAGGTATTGGGTTATTTGGAAAAAACAATAACAGTGCTATACCTTGCATCAACATGCCCAAAGCCATCAAATCTTTTTTGCAAAAAATATCGGCCAGCTTTCCAGTAAATAATTGGCTGATGCCCCAGACAGCAGGATAAATACTTGCAATTGTGCCTATTTGAGTAATTGACAAACCTTTTGTAAATAAAATAATGGGCAAAAGCCCCCAAACCATTCCATCGTTCAAATTATTTACAAAGCCAGCTGCTACTACAGTTCTTAAATTTTTATTTTTCCAGATGGGTAAATCAGCTATTTTATCAGTTAAATGCAAAGGTTCTTGAAATGATAATTGGGAAGTATCAAAAGTGAAAAAACTTAATAATAGGCCAAATACAGCTATGCCAATGCCTACATAAAATGGGAAATTAATGCCATATTTAGCCACCCAAACTGTTGAAAGGTAAGCTAAAATTGCCACAGCAATATAACCAGCAAATTCGTTTAGCCCTAGTGCTAAGCCACGGTTTTTGGACCCTACCAAATCCATTTTCATCACCACAGTACTCGACCAAGCCAAGCCTTGATGTATGCCCAGAAGAATATTTGTTAAAACGATTATTTCCCAAGATGTGGCTGTGAGAAACAAAATAGGGATTGGCAATGCCATAAACCATCCCAAAAGCAGCGTGTATTTTCTGCCGATTTTAACGGCGAGTATGCCACTAAAATAGTTGGTAATGGCCTTGGCAATACCGAAAGTAATAATAAAAGATAAACCTGCTGTAACAGAGGTTATTCCAAAACGCTCAGCGGCTAGTGTTGGAAAAATAGTACGCTCTATGCCAATCATTGCACCTACAAAGGCGTTTATGAGTACCAGCAAACTAAACTGCTTCCAATTTTCTTTTAACCCTTGTTTCATATTATTCTGTTGCAATAATTTATTTTATTTTTTTGTGCTCAAAACGATTGAAATACAATTGAATAATATCAAAAACTATATACCCCAATAGCATACCAAACAGAATCGTCGATTGCAAATGTGATTTAAAAGGGCATGTGCCAGTAATGCAACCTATTTATTTCCAATACAAAAATCCACAAATTCCGCCAATAATAAAACCTTTACTATTCAATTTGTATTTACTTAATTTCTTCATAATCTATATCGTTAATGCCAGTAGAATTTTTGGGTTGATTATCTGGATCTTGATTGTTTGGAATTTTACAGCCACCACTACCACAGCAACCAATATTTAGAAGTGCTTGAAGTACAAAAATTCCCCCCAAAATACCAAATATTGGCTGTGCATCAATAATTGAGGAATATATAACCCAACTGCCTAAAACCAAGCGAAGTATTCGCATTAAATCCCAATTTACTACTATTTCTCTCATTTCATCTTTTTTTAATAAGGCCAACTCATCATTCCGCCTGAAAGATTAAATAGATTTTCAAAACCTATTTTACTCATCATTTGGCAAGCACTACCACTGCGGTTGCCACTTCGGCAGTACACAAAATAGGTTTTGTTTTTATCGAGTTTGCCAACTTTTTCACCAAATACACTACTCATAATATCAATATTTATAGCACCATCGATAGCACTTTGCTTAAATTCTGAGGGTGTTCTCACATCCAGAATAATAGGATTGGATGTTTCTTTCAATAACGAATTGAATTTTGTGGCATTTACATCCACATATTTCTTATTTGTTTTCAAAAAATCAAACATAGTTTTGTCATTTAAAAGTGATAATTATTTATTTAGTATTTAGCTATTTCTTTTTTTTAGGCAAAAACGAATTCCTCTTCCTGAACCACAGGATTACCCAATTTAAGCCATTCGTTTATACTGCCTGAGTAGTTTTTAACATTTTTAAAG
>JANMZR010000403.1:0-5704 GCA_031383555.1 Cytophagaceae bacterium
CAAAATTTATTTTTCTCAAATACAGTTCATGTTTTAGACATTTTTGATAAACACTTTCCAAAAGCCCAGGTCCAAGTATTTTATGCACTTCAATTATTGCCGAATTGACTTGGTAGGTCAATTCATTAATCTTTTTTTTCGTCATCATTTTTTATTATTTCATCAAAAAACTCTAAACCTCTTTATTTATTTCCCTTTTTCTTAAATTTCGGCAATAATCTTCAACCCATTCAATGTAATATTCACATCAATTTCATCAAAAAAAGGATGCAATTGAGTGAGTTTGGAGCTTAAACCTCCCGTTGCAATTACTTTACAATCCTGACCAACCTCTTCTTTGATTTTTTCCAACATTTTTTCCACCATGCCAATATAGCCCCACATCACACCCGCTTGAATGGCATGCACTGTGTTTTGCCCAATTACAGAATCGGGCACTTCAAGAGGTACCTCTGGCAGTTGAGCAGTGTTTGAAAAGAGCGATTTTACAGCAGTACCAAGGCCTGGGGCAATAGAAACGCCCAGTATTTTCCCCGTTTCTGAAACCGTAGTAAAGGTTAAAGCCGTACCAAAATCAACAATAATAACTTTTTGTTTATATTTCAAATATGCATATAAAGCATTGCAAACCAGATCAGTGCCAATTTCATTTGGTCGTAATATTTCTAATGGTAATTTGTGGTAAATAGTGGGCCCAACCAAAATTGGTTGTATTCCAAAAAGATTTTGTACCATTTCTATTATTGGCTTTTTCAAATCTGGTACGACAGAGCTAATAACAGCTTTTGTAATTGACGATATTTTCAGATTGTTTTCCAAAAAAAGCATACGCAATTTGGCATCAAAATCTGATGAAAGTCTTGACGAACTCGATTCGATTCTAAATTGTTGAAGCCAATTTTTGCCATCATTTATCCCAAATACTGCATCGGAGTTACCAATATCTATCGCTAAAAGCATCGTTTTATTTTTAAAGTTTAACTCCCAATACTTCTAATTCTTTTTCTAAATTCATAGATTTATTGAAATGTATTGAATTGATATTTAATGATTTAGCTGAAATGATATTGCCAAAATTATCATCAATAAAAACTGATTGCTCTGGAACAATATTATAGCGATCCAACATAATTTTATAAAAATCTAGAAAAGGTTTTCGAGTTTTTTCTTCCCCAGAAACTACAATGCCGTCAAACCATTCTAAAAACCTAAATCTTTCCAATTCTCGAGCCCATGGGAGCGTTTCATGGCTCCAATTTGTGAGTGCATATACTTTATAATTAGGGTTTTCAATGGCTTTTTTCAAAACAATAACAGTTGGTTCTATTGCCTCACCAAGCATTTCAATCCACTGGCCATAAAAAGCTCTTATTTCCAACTCCCATTCTGGGAAAAGCTCAATTCTTTCCAAAGTGGCCTGTTCCAACGGATACCCTGCATCCTGATTTTCGTTCCAATGGCTTGGGCAAACTTGTGCAAAAAAGAATTCTCTTTTATCAGCATCTGGAATTAATTTTTCAAAAACATAGTTGGGATTCCAGTCAATAAGCACATTACCCAGATCGAAAATTATTGTATTTATAGCCATTTTATGAAAATCAAGTTGGAAAATTACCCATTTCAGTGTAAAATTGTAAAAATATCTGGTAAAATAAAAAAGCTACTATCCATATTTATTCTTTCCATTTTCCTAATTAACATTTTAGGAACAAATATTTATTTTGCTTTAGAGAGACTATCTGTAAAAATTAAATCTGAGAAAAATCTTGGAAATATACAAAAATTTACAACAATAATTTTAACAAAAGAAGAATTTCGACGGTCGCTAGAAAATGAAAATGAAATAAATCTAAATGGCGAATTTTACGATATTTCAAGCACTCAACATGTTTATAATAAGGTAGTTGTAAATTGTATTCATGATAGCTTAGAAACAGAATTAGTAAACTGGTTTGACTCACTGCCAAATAAAAGCGACTTAAAAACCATCTTTTTTAATTTCCTTTTTAGTCTTTTTTTCTCCTCAATTACTTGTTTTATTTTTCCACTTCTTACCTGGGAAGGAATCAAATATTATTATCTATTTCGCTTCAATTTTAAAACGAATTTAGCGATTTTTCGGCCGCCCAAAATTTAATTTCAATACAAATTCTTGTTGAATATTTATCCCATTGGTTTTAAAAAGCTAGTTGGATGCATTATTTTATTTTAATTGAAATTAAATTCAAACACTATGTTCAAAAAACTTATACTTATTATCTTTTTGGTCAAAAATATTGTCTTTTCCCAAAAAGACAGCACAATTAAAGCTACAAATTTGGAAGAAATTGTATTTTCTGCCAATAAAGTTGAGGAAAACAAAAAAGGAATTGCCCAGCAAGTTATGATAGTTAACACTAAACAGATTAATTCAATTAATGCAACAACTACTGGGGATTTGCTGGCCAATATAGGGGCAGTTTCGCTACAAAAAAGTCAGCAGGGTGGAGGCAGCCCAACAATACGTGGTTTTGAGGCCAGTCGAGTGGTATTGATGGTTGATGGTGTTAGGATGAATAATTTGATTTATCGTGCGGGACATTTACAAAATATAGTCACAATTGACCAATCGATTTTAGAAAGAGCCGAAGTTTTATATGGCCCAGCGTCAACAGTTTATGGGTCTGATGCTTTGGGCGGAGTTATTCATTTTTACACAAAAAATCCTAAACTAAATAGCACATTAACAACAGGTTATATGAGAGTTAGAGTGCCAGACCAAGAAAAAACTTTCAATGGAACACTGAATATTGGCCAGAAAAAATGGGCTTCATTGAGCGCTTTTACATTTTCAAGTTTTAACGATTTACGAATGGGTGCCAAAGTGAATTCTGCTTATGGCTCAAAATTTGGTGAAAGAAATCAATATGTATATTTTGAAAATAACTCAGGAATTGGGACTGACGGATTGGTAAAAAACTCAAATCCCCTTATCCAAAAATTTTCAAGTTATACCCAAGCTGATTTATTGCAAAAAGTTCTTTTTAAACCCAATGAAACTGATAGTCATATCCTAAATATTCAATATTCCAATTCAACTGATGTACCTCGATATGACCGCCTTACAGATCCTTTGAACAAGGATGGCTCTGGCCTTAAGTCGGCAGAATGGTATTATGGGCCACAAAAAAGATTGATGACGGCCTATGATTTTCGAAAAAACAAAGGCAATCAAGGTAGCCATATAGGCCTAAATTATCAAAGCGTTGAAGAAAGCCGTCATGATCGACCATTTGGTGGTGCTTTTCTCAGAAACAGAATTGAAAATGTGGATGTTTATGGCATAACTGCCGATAAATATGTCAATTCCAAAAAATACGAAGCTCGCTATGGCATTGATATTCAATATAATAACCTAAATTCAACTGCAAACCAAACGGCTGTAAATTCTCGAGAAACAAAGGCACTAAGTACACGCTATCCAAATGGCAAAAATAATATGCTAAATGCTGCCATTTATACCACTGAATCTTGGATTTTATCTGATAAATTCAGAATAACTGATGGTATTCGACTTGGTTATGTAGCGTTAAACTCAGAGTTTAAGGATAAGACTTTTTTCCCATTTCCATTCAATGAAACGAGTCAAAAGAATTTTGTTTATAGCGGAAATGTTGGCCTAGTTTTCAATCCAACTAATACTTGGAAAATTGCTGGCCTACTTTCAACAGGTTTCCGAGCACCAAATGTTGATGATTTATCGAAAGTATTTGAAAGCTCAAAAGGCACTCTAATTGTACCAAATCCTAATCTGAAACCTGAAAAAACAATAAATTATGAACTTGGAATTACCAAAAATATTTCAAATAAATTTTATTGGGAAAATGTGATTTATACTACAAATTTCAAAGATGCAATTGTAACAGATGTATTTACCTTGGACGGCCAACCTACAGTTATTTATGATGGGGTGGAGAGTAAAGTATTGGCCAGTCAAAATAAACGAAAGGCGAATATTTGGGGACTAAGCTCTACTTTAAATGCCAATTTATTAGAAAAATTTTCCGCCTCAGCTTCATATAATTATACAAATGGAAGAATAAAAACAACCTCAACTTCAACTCCATTAGACCATATTCCACCAATGTTTGGTCGATTTGGTCTAAAATTTGAAAATACAAATCTTAATATTGAAACTTTTTTGCTTTGGAACGGCTGGAAGCATATTGAAGATTATTTGCTTAATGGTGAAGACAATGAGCAATATGCAACATTAAAAGGAATGCCATCGTGGAAAACAATGAACTTCAGAGTAGGTTATAAATTTGTTGAAAATTGGTCGATTCAAGCAGGAATTGATAATATTTTTGATTTACAATACCGCACTTTTGCTTCGGGTATCAATGCGCCGGGGAGGAATACTTTTGTTACTTTAAGAGGAGGTTTTGGCAAATAGTACTTTTAATCAAACAATTCCTCTCCTTTTTTCAAAATTTTAGGAATAGGATTTATGGAAGCATCTTCCAATTCCATATCGCTCAACTCAATATTGAGGGCCTTTGTACTCAAAGTAATTTCCCAAGCTGAAAGACATAGGGCAATAAATTGACCACCCAGGCCGAAACCAAACATAGTTTTAGCTGTCATTTGAAAGCCGAAAAATATAAAAAACATAGCTCCCGAACTAAACAACAGGCTTATTATAGAAAAAGACTGCATTGTTTGAATAAGTTTAAGCCTAATTCTTAGGTTATTTATTTGCGAAATAATGTGAACTCTTTTATCTCTCAGAAAATCGGCATGTAGGTCCCTAACTAGGCCCGATATGGCAATATAGCGGTTGGTAAAAGCTATAAACAATAGCGAAACGGTTGAAAAAAGTATCGCTGGAGTGCTAAAAGTCATCTGTTCCATGGAGAATTTGTTTGTAGTTTTTAGTTTTTAGTTTGAAAGTTTGTTAGTTTGAGAGTATGTTTTCAACAATAGCCTCTGGAAAAACCATTTTAAAATTACTAATATTGGTTACTATCAAAGGTTTATAGCTATCAATTTTTGGGAAAAAGTTACCATCTATTTCAAGTTTTTTTAATTTAACAAAACTCGATTTTCCTTTAGCTGTTGGTTTTGTTTGGAAATATTTATCGCCAATTTTTTGAATAATTTTTAAAGGAATAATACTAGTTGTGATTGGAAATTTGAATGATTTTCTTTTAAAAATGGCCTCAAAGAAAGCTTTCCCATCAATCGAAATTTTTATTTCCACCTGATTATCAGCAAGTTCATTCCATTGAAAATCAGCTAATTGTTTTGGTATTCCCCAATTATTAATTCCGTTTTCAACCGAATCTCGTGTCGAAACGTATATTTTAGAAATGGTAAAGCCCGATTTTATTTTTGCAAGATTCAAAGTTTTCAAATTAATAACTCCCGGAATAAAAAGAAGTTCTAAATAAGGCCCAACATTGGAAGTTTGGTAGTTGACACACATAACGGTGCCAAGCCTTCCGACAAAATTATCAGTTTGATAATGCTCCAAAAAGCAATTTTTATCTACAAATCCCTTTTGAAATTTATAAACTAATATAAATCCTTCACCCGTAAGCTCCCAAGGTGCCAATGCTATTTTCATTCGTAAAAATTTATATTCAAAATAACTCTTCAAATCAATAATAATTCAATAAATAATTATATTTTTGAATTTATTTTTCATTTTTTTTAAAACACA
>JANMZR010000100.1:0-51250 GCA_031383555.1 Cytophagaceae bacterium
GATCATTGGCATTGCTTGCCCATGGTGGAAGCTTGCCAAGCGGGTAAAGATGTTTATGTGGAAAAACCACTCGGTAACTCCATTGCTGAGTGCAATGTGATGGTGGAGGCCACCCGAAAATACGGTCGCATTGTTCAAGTAGGTCAACAACAACGGAGTGGTGAGCATTGGCAACAAGCCATCAAAATGATACAATCGGGTGGCATTGGAAAGTTGAGAAAAGTGAATGTTTGGGGTAATTTCAACTATGCTGTGGGCCAAAAAATGGTGCCTGATGAAGCTGTTCCTGCAGGTTTAGATTTCGACCGTTGGTTAGGGCCTGCACCTTTGAGAACCTACAATAAAACCCGCCACCATGGTTCTTGGCGCTTCTTTTGGGACTATGGCGGTGGCCTTATCACCGACTGGGGTGCTCATTTGATTGATGTGGCACTTTGGGCAAAAGACATAAAATTGGCTCCACTTTCAGCATCGGCTATTGGTGGTAACTTCTTTCCGCCCGATTATAACCACGAAACATTTGACACTATGAGTGTGCAGTATCAGTTGCCCGACTACAATTTCACTTGGGAGCATACCGCTGGCACTGAAAAAGGGCCTTATGGTCGCTCCTACGGCTTGGCATTTATTGGAAATGACGCTACTTTAGTGATTGACAGAGCCGGATGGGAGGTTTTTCCCGAAACGGAAAACAATCAATATAAAATTCCTGCTATTCCAGCCCGTCGCAATGGCCGTGAAAACCATGAAGAACACGTGAAAAATTGGCTCGCCTGCATACGTGATCGCAAAGAACCGAATTGTACCATTGAAAACGGACGACTGGTTGCCCTTTATGCCCAATTGGGAAACATCTCATTGCGCACAAATTCACGGTTAGAATTTGATGAAATCACACAAACTTTTGGTAAAAACGAGGCCGCAAATGCTTTACTTATGCCTAATTATCGGAAGCCTTGGGTTTTTCCAAAATTGTGAAAAGTTTTCAAAAAAATAAAATCCGCCAAATGTTCATTACTTTTGTAAATGACCGAAAAACGTTGGGTATTCAAAGAATTACCCGAACAACTAATTGTTGAAAATCTAAAAAAAACAGTCAATGTTTCTACTCCAATAGCCACTATGTTGGCCCAGAGAGGCATTGCTGATTTCGATGCTGCCAAGTCGTTTTTTAGGCCAAGTCTTGATCAAATTCATGACCCCTTTTTAATGAAAGACATGGATTTGGCGGTTGATAGGTTGGAAAAAGCAATCGCAGAAAACCATAAAATAATGATTTATGGCGACTATGATGTGGACGGCACTACCTCTGTAGCGATGATGTATCATTTTCTCAAAACCAACGTTTATGAGGGCGTAAGTTTCTATATACCAGACCGTTACAAAGAAGGCTATGGCGTACAAAAAATTGGAATTGACTTTGCTGCTGACAATGATATTGACCTAATCATCTGTATTGACTGTGGTATAAAATCAGTTGACTTAATTGCTTATGCCAAAAGTTTGGGTATCGACTTTATAATTTGTGACCACCATCGTCCTGGCGATATTTTGCCCCCAGCGGTAGCCGTTTTAGACCCCAAACGTAGTGACTGCAACTATCCTTTTGATGAACTCACGGGCTGTGGCGTTGGTTTTAAATTTCTCTCTGCTTTTTGCATAAAAAATAATATTGACCAAGCCCTTTTAATGCCCTATTTGGATTTAGTGGCGACCAGTATTGCCTGCGATATTGTGCCTGTTAATGGTGAAAACAGGGTTCTGGCCTATTTTGGTTTGCAATTTATTAATCAAAATCCTCGTACGGGTGTGAAGGCGCTCATAGATGCGACTGGCCTTAAAAAAATCATGAACATTACCGATGTGGTATTCGGTTTGGGGCCACGAATAAATGCAGCAGGCCGGGTTTCGCATGCCTATGATGCCGTAAACCTGCTTTTGAGCGATGATGAGGAAGAGTCCGTTGCTTTTTCAAAAATAGTGAATGAGCATAACGTGAATCGTAAAGGTTTGGATACAAATATTACCATTGAAGCATTACAAATGATTGATGATGAGGAGCTTCACGGTGAAAAAGCAAGTACAGTTTTGTTTAAAAATGATTGGCATAAAGGCGTAATTGGCATAGTGGCAAGTCGTTGTATTGAAAAATATTACCGCCCAACCATCATTTTAACTGAGGCCAATGGCCATGCGGCTGGCAGTGCCAGGTCGGTGCCTGGTTTTGATATATATGATGCTATTGAGGAATGTTCCGAACACTTGATTCAGTTTGGTGGCCATGCTTTTGCGGCTGGTTTAACCATGGAAATTGATAAAATTGATGATTTTCGAAATGCATTTGAAAAGGTGGTAAAAAAAAGAATTTTACCCGAACAAAAATCACCAATTATTACGGTGGATATTCCGCTGAATTTCAATGAAATAGATGAAAAGCTAGTCCGAATTTTAGAACAGATGGCGCCTTTTGGCCCTAAAAATATGACCCCTATTTTTGTAGCGGAAAAAGTAAAATTAAAATATGAACCCAGAATATTGAAAGAAAAGCATTTGAAAATGACCGTATTTCAGGAAGGCAGTGCTCATTTCGATGCCATAGGATTCGGAATGGTTGACGACTTTTATGAACATTTAAAGAAAGTCGAAGAATTCAGTATCTGTTACCAAGTTGAGTTTAATGAGTTTCGGGGTGAAAAGAAAATTCAGCTGATGATTAAGGATATCAAATTTTAATATAAAACGGACCTAAAAGCTTCATTTTTCCAAAAATATTTTTTATCGATTTTTTTTAACCCTAATTTTGCAGATTATTAGTTAGTCAATCAATTCTATTTTAAAATCCAAATTCTCATTTTTTCAAAAAAGAACAAAACAGCTTTTTATTGGGTTAATCTTAAAGAAAGTTTTAAAAAATAAATTAATGTCAAAATATTTTCATCTCACTGTTAAAGAAATAATTGAGGAGACAGTCGATACCAAAACAATTAGTTTTTGGCAACCAGTTCACCAAGCAGTTACTTATAAAGCAGGCCAATTTATTACAGTTATAATGGAAATAAATGGCAAAAAGGAGCGCCGAAGCTACTCCATGTCGTCGTCGCCAAGAGAAGCTAGCTTAGCAATTACAGTAAAAAGGCTTGCTAAAGGCCTTATTTCCAATTATTTATGTGACACAATTAAAGTTGGTGATGCTGTTGAAGTGTTGGAGCCGATGGGGCATTTTATAGCCGAACCGGATGCAGAAAAAGCCCGAAATATTGTGCTTTTTGGAGGCGGCTCAGGCATAACCCCGCTAATGTCTATTATAAAAACAATTTTGCCAGTTGAGCAAAAAAGTAAATTATTTTTAGTTTATGGATCTCGATCTGAGGAGGATATTATTTTCAAAAAACAGTTAGATTCTCTTGAGCAAGAATACAAAGGCCGATTTAAAGTGATTCATGTGCTTACAAAGCCAAGCTATACATGGCATGGTTATAAAACTAGGATCAACCAAGCCTCCACTGTAATTTTTCTAAAACAAGACATTGGAGTTCCTATTGCTGAATCCGACTATTTTTTATGTGGCCCCGAAGGCATGATGGAACAGGTAACTAATTCATTGAAATTATTCAATGTGCCTGCTGAAAATATTCATAAAGAGCACTTTTTTGAGTCCAATCATAAAGTTGCGGTGGAAGAACCCGATGACGATTCGGGTTTGAGAGAGCAAACGGTAACCATAAAATATGAAGGGAAAGACTATTCTTTATTGGTAAAACCGCATGAAACCATTCTCGAAGCGGCTCTAAATCAAGATATTGACCTGCCTTATTCATGTCAGGCAGGCATGTGTACCGCATGTATGGGTCGTTGTGTGGAAGGGGTAGTTCAAATGGATGAAGAAGATGGCCTTACTGACAATGAAATAAAACAGGGCTACGTGCTCACATGCGTATCACACCCAATGAGCGCAGGCGTGGTGATTGAAGTGGAATAGAGTAAATCAGCCGAGATTATGCGAGAATCTCGACTAACCGTCCATAAAAAACTAAAAATCGATGCAATTTCAAATAAAAGATACAAAACCAGCCAGAAATTTTTTAGGCGAAACCTTTCAATTGACCAATTGGGAGTCGATAAGTCCTTTTTATGAAAATCTGGGGAAAAGGGAAATTAACAATACAGACGACCTTCAAAAATTTTTCGTAGACCGTTCAGAACTAGAAAGTTATCTCTCAGAAAACTTTGCGTGGCGCTATATAAAAATGACTTGCGATACAGGCGATAAAGATGTAAAAGCACATTACGACCAGTTTGTAACAGAGATTCAACCCCAACTTTCGGAGTTTGACGACAAGCTAAATAAGAAAGTTTTAGATAGCAGTTATCTTGATAATTTGCAAGGAAAAGGCTATGAAATTGCCATCAAAGGGATGAAAGTTTCATCAGAGATTTTCAGAAATGAAAATATTACGCTTTATACAGAAATCCAAAATTTATCAAGTGAATACCAAGCTACTGTTGGGGCGATGACGGTAGAAGTTGATGGAAAAACCCTCACCTTACAGCAGGCGGGCGTGTTTTTAGAAGGAACTGATTGTGCCAAAAGGGAAGAAGTTTACCTAAAAATTCAAAATAGAAGGCTTCAAGACCAGGTTAAATTAGATACAATATTCGATAAATTACTGAAATTGAGGCATCAAATTGCCAAAAATGCAGGCTTTGATAATTTCCGAGATTATACTTTTAAAGCGCTAAAACGATTTGACTATTCTCCCAAAGAATGTTTCGATTTTCATCAAGCGGTGGCAGAAACTGTGGTGCCTTTGCTCAATGAATCGGTAAAAAATAGGAAAAAAGAAATGGCAGTTTCAAGCCTAAAACCTTGGGATAAAGCAGTTGATGTAAAAGGCCGACCAGCTTTGCATCCTTTCAATGGAGGTGACGATTTATTGGACAAAACTATTGAATGCTTCAATCGATTAGATCCTTTTTTGGGCGAATGTATGACCAAAATGAAAGAGAAAAACAGGCTAGATTTGGAGTCAAGAATTGGAAAAGCACCTGGAGGTTACAACTATCCTTTAGAGGAAACTGGCTTCCCTTTTATATTTATGAATGCCTCAAGCCTCATGCGTGACGTAATCACGATACTTCATGAGGGCGGACATGCAGTGCATTCAATATTAACTAAAGACTTGGAAATCAACTCGTTTCGAAATTTTCCATCTGAAGTAGCTGAACTTGCTTCCATGAGTATGGAGCTTATTACAATGGACCATTGGGATGTTTATTTTGAAAATAAAGAAGATTTGAAGCGGGCCAAAATCCAACATTTAGAGGATATAATCAGTACTTTGCCTTGGGTGGCTACCGTTGATAAATTTCAACATTGGCTTTACGAAAACCCAAATCATAGCCAAGAGGAACGCAAAACGGAATGGGTGAAAATATATGAGCAATTTGCTGATAGCCAGACGGATTGGGAGGGACAAGAGCAGTTTAAGAACTGGATGTGGCACCGTCAATTGCATGTTTTTGAACTACCTTTTTACTATATCGAATATGGAATTGCTCAATTAGGAGCTATTGGTGTTTGGAAAAACTTTAAAGAAAATCCTGAAAAAGGACTTCAAGGGTATTTAAAAGCTTTAGAATTAGGTTATACTCAACCCATTGGGCGTATTTACGAAACGGCGGGCATCAAATTTGACTTCTCGAAAGAGAATATTTCAAATCTAATACTTTTCGTTAGAAAAGAATTGGATTTGTTAAACTAAAAACACTAGACTGAAATATTCGCTTTTCGTTAGAAAAGAATTGGATTTGCTTAAGTGATTCAAATATCGATAAATTAATTTTATTTCAATTTTTGAAAATAGGCCAATTTCAACTAACTTTGTTCTTCCAAAAACGATATCAATTGGGGCTTTGGCTCTTTAAATTTATAAAAAATGAGTGTTAAAAATATATTTGGATTCGTTGTAATTACGGCTTTAATAAGCTCTTGCGATTATCAAAAGCGAAATAAAATTGAGCAAGTTGACTTGCGTGAAGGTGACGAGGTGGTTTATGGGGTACATCCTGATAGTGCAGCCCGTCAAATAAAAAATAAATATGCCGATAAGCCAGAAAACGCCGAAAGAGCAGAAAAGATAAGAGCTAAATTCGCTAAGCAATAGTTTTTTACCAAAAAAATTCACAAAAACAAAGAAATTGCGGTTCAGGAATGCTCCGCAATTTTTGTTTTTAGTGTACCCTCTTTATGACAAATTCCCAAAATATGATTAAAAAGCTTGGCTGGCTTTTTAATCATATTTAAGTTTGGGTTGTTGTCTAATTCAAATTCGAACTGGTTGTTCGCCCAAACTTAAATATGAAACTAAGCATCGTTTTACCCGCCTATAATGAACAGGATTCTCTTCCTGAAACTATTAATACCTTGTTTGAAACGCTAAGTTTTCATGAAATAGAACATGAAATTGTAGTGGTGAATGACAACTCCAAAGACAATACTGAGCAAGTTTTAATTGACCTCCAGAAAAAAATCCCAACTTTAATATACTTCACAAACCCAGGCCCAAATGGCTTTGGAATGGCTATTCGCTATGGTTTAGAGCGATTTACAGGCGGTTGCGTGGCTGTAATGATGGCCGATCTATCAGACGACCCCAACGATTTGGTGAAATATTACAATACTATGGTGGAGAAAAATGTAGATTGTGTATTTGGCTCTCGCTTCGATAAAGGCGGCAAAGTAATCGACTACCCCAAATTGAAATTATTTATCAACCGAATTGCCAATTTGATAATCAGAATGGTAATTGGAATTAAATATAACGACACTACAAACGCTTTCAAATTATATAAAAAGGAAACCATTGAAGGCATAAAACCTTTTCTATCACCTCATTTCAACCTTACAGTTGAGTTACCTTTGAAGGCTTATGTGCGAGGTTATACCTTTACAGTGGTTCCAAATAGCTGGCGAAATCGCAAACATGGTGAGTCGAAACTCAAAATTCAAGAAATGGGAAGCCGCTATTTCTTTATTTTGATGTACTGCTTTATTGAGAAATTCTTTTCGAAGGGTGACTATTTGAAAAAGTAATTTTTTTTGAAAAAAACATCAATTTTCCTCCACTAAAACATTAAATCGGAAATCTAGTGGATCAAAATTATCATAAAGTTGGTTGATAAATTCAGGATCATTCAAATAAAAATTCATAAAATTATCAGTTCTTTCTTGTGGGCTTCCATTGGGGAAAAGCTTCGATTTCACTCCAATAAGCTGATTTATAGCCGTTTCAAAGGTTCTTTCTTCCGCTTTTTTTATTCGTTTTTCAAGAGATTCTATTGCATTGATAGCCTTTTGTTTTTCAGCTAAAACAACACCTTCTAAGGTTTTGTCAATTGGTAAGGCTTTCGCTAAAATTAAGTCAAACTCTTTGCCAATTCTATTGATTTCATTTTCAATTTCAAACTGATTTTCGCTATTTTTAGCGACATAATTTTTCTTTAAATCTTGCTCATCGTCCCATAAATCGGGTGTTTTCATACCCAATTTATCCATTCGCTTTTTGGTAGAGCCATTGATATAAAGCGCAAAATTTCGGGGCATCACTATCGGGAATTGTACCTTAAATTGATCGAAAGCAATTTTCAATTGTAGCCAATAAACCACCTCAGCTGGCCCACCCAAATAAGCAATATTTGGTAGTATAACTTCCTGATATACAGGCCTCAATATTACGTTGGGACTGAATTTTTCAGGACTTTTTTCAATCAATTTGAGTATTTCTTCTTCTGAAAAACCAATATCAGTATTTAAAACTTTATAACTCTCATTTTCAAAAACTAACCTTTCTCGTAGGCCTTTTTCCAGATAAAAGAAGTTGATCTCTCTTCCTTTTACTTGTGTTTTATAGCCTAATTTTTCAAGATTTTCTGATTGGTGTTCGACTAAATGATTGGTGTTCCGTTTAGTAATTTCGGTTTTTATAATTTCCTTAAATTCCGATTTTAAAATTGTATCGTCGCCATCGATGCAAATCAACCCTTTTCCTCCAAAAAGCTCATGCATATACATACGTACTGCACTTGTAAGGCAGGAAGCGTTGCGATAGGCTTTCTCAAAAAGCTCTAATTTTTCTGGCAATTCATTCAGAATAGCCTCTATTTCAGCACATTGCATTTGACCAACGGCTCCTTTTTGCGCTGTTTGCCAGGTATAGGTTTTATTGAAAAGATTAAAATGATTTATTTCCTCAAAGTCATGGTCTTCTGTGGCCATCCAATAAACAGGCACAAAATCGTATTCTGGAAACTGCTTTTTAAGTGAGTAGGCAAGGTTTATAGTGCTAACTATTTTGTAAATAACATACAACGGCCCCGTGAAAATATTGAGTTGGTGGCCAGTGGTTACTGTGTAGCAATTTTCATTTAAAAGCATTGAAAAATCAGGTATATTTTCAATTTCACTATATTGTTTTTGAAGTGCCGTTACCAAATTTTGCCTTTTTTCAGTTTCAAATTTTCTAGCTTTCAAGGTTTTTTCAAAACCATCAAAATCCGGGAATTGATTATAGAATGACCTAATAGCCTGATTACCTGATATATAATCCAAAAAAAGGGGAGAAAATCCTCCCGTTTGCTCTAATTCAAATTTTTCTAATTGCATAAAATCTTAACGGATTTGTTAGTTTTTTAGTTCTCTCCTTACCTATTGCCCAGCGTAGTAATTGCATCGAGAGCATATTGAAATAATAATTGTGTGTGGCAATTTAGCCAATTTTTATGGTAAACTATTATTCGATTACCAACCATGTATAATCTTCAGCTTCAATAGTTGCCGTATATTCAATTTCGTAGTTTCTATTGATTAAATATTTTTGTGGAGAAACCCCTTTTGTTTTTACTAAAGCCTCTTTAGTAAGGCCTGTATAATACAACGGAATTTTAATTTTTCTAGTAATTTTTGCTTTAGCAGGGTTGTACAACATCACAAAACCCTTTTGTTTCAAATTTGGATTTACATGTATCAATCCATCCCAATCACGGCCGTCGGCACGGCGCAAATGAACTATATCAGAGTTCAATATTTCTCTATATTTTTTATACCAATTGATGGTTTTTATTACAACCTTTTTTGTGGTTTCAGTATCGTAAAGCCTTGGCCCACGATAGCAAGCTTGTACACCCGCACCATAATATTGCACCATTAATTGCTCATAATCTTTCAAGTGCTCACTTAACGGCTCCAATATTGCTGAGGCATCGCCCCCTTGATATTTTGTAAGCGGCACAAAACCCCAACTCATTGACGAAGTTTTTTCAATTGTGCCATCATGTATATTTTGTCTGTTTAGAATACGCTGCTGCTCTCGTGAAAGTGAAAAATTTACCTCCCGATAACCGATGGCTATTTTATGCGTGCCATCCAAAAAATACCAATCAGGTGCATTGATATATACACCTTTTTCATTCAACCAATGATACAATTCCTTTTGTATTGCCATTTGTCGCCATTGCGAATCTTCTAAGTTTTTATGGCCAGGGTGTTTTGTAGAAGCACATAAATCACCGGGGTAGGGTCCATCATTTTCCCAAATATCAAAGCCAGTTTTGGTAAAAAAAGCCTTAATTTTTTCACGATATTCCAGCCCCCAAACACTACCAAAGCAGGGAGCATTACCAAACAAAGCACCACCAGGCCGGCCAGTTTTTGAATCAATTACATCAGTTTCGTCGTTAATTTTGCGGCTGCTAAACAATGAATAACCTCCTAAAAATATGCCTTTTTCATGTGCATAGGTTGTCAAATTTTTCCATCGATTTAGGTTCGATTCTGATAAATCTTCCATATTCAAATGGCTGCCAAAGCTAAGTATCACTGCCTCATAGCCAGTGGCCAAACATTGATCGATTGCGGTTCGTACTTGATCATCGTTTTTACTCACCAAATGCATAAAAATAGGGTTTTCGGTTGTCCAAGGGGCAATTTTACTATACATTCTTTTTAACATAAGACCCCGGCGAGTTCTATCATAGCTATCCATCAATAGCTCATGTGTGCGTACCGAATTATAAATTTCACCAACTTGGATCTCCACTCCGGACGCTTTTTCTGGATAAATTTCTAAAAAGCAAGGCGTTTGAAAATTATAATTGACTTGTGAAGTATAGCTCGAATCAATTTTCCAATGGGTTGTTTGGTCGCTAATATCGTACCGCATAGCATTGTTAAAAGCATAATTGGTTTCAAAATAAATACCATTTGGCTTTTTCATTTCCTCAGGCGCTCCTACCACCGCACTTTCTTCTTCAACTAAGCCAAGCACTTCATTCACCAATCTATTTAATTTAATAACGGATTTTGAATTATTTTCAACAGCAACCCACTTAACTATTAAAGGAATACCGTCATACAATTCGTAGTTGACTTTTATATCAATACCTTTAAGTTTTTCAACAGGTGAAAAATATTCAAAGGTAAGTACTTTACCTGTGGCATGTTCTTTATTCATCGCCCACCAATTGGCTTTCCAATTTATAAAAGACTGTATATCAGTTATTTTATAATTTTTAAAAAGAAAATCTTCTTTACTAACCGTCATTTTGTCGAGCCATTCGGGCTGAAAATAAGCCATTTCATTTTGACCTTTTAAGCCCCCAATATTGTATTCATGGCCATCAATTATTAGCTTAGCTTCAGGTTTTATGGCCCTTAATAATTGCTACCATTAGTCAAATTGGTGTAATCAAAACAAGCCACATTGGGCTCCATTCGAAAGGCTCTTTTCACGAGACCATTATTTAAAATGATGTTTTTACCATCCACAATAATTTCAGCTTTTTGTTTTATTGGTTTTACCAACCAATCTTTTGATGGAATTTGGGCAAATAGGTAGTTTGAAAAAAGATATAGAAATAAGTAATAAGTGCGTTTCATTTTGCTAACATTTATCCATAAAAATAAAGAAATATTTTCCCATACCTATCCTTAGGCCGATTTTGTCAAATTTGAAGGTAAGCTTTTGATAGGCTGCTATTGCTATCAAACATGAAATAGCTAGATTTATAAATTTTTTTACTTATTTTAAAGATTTTCCCTTGAATTGGAGTGAATTTCAAGCTATGGTTAGGCTCAATTAATCACCTCCTTCTTCTCCTACTTTCACCTCCGCCCCTTTTTACCTTTGATGGCAAACGGTCACCCCTGCCGAATTGCCCTTTAGGATTATGATGGGCTACTGCCTTATTTCTATGATTGGCACCTTGGTTCAACAATACTAAATCCATTGAACGCCTTCCAATATTACATTCTTTCACTTTTACAGTTACTTTATCGCCAAAAGTATAAATTTTACCTGTGCTTTTGCCTACCAAACGGAAGTTGTCGGCATCATGCTCAAAATAGTCTGAAGTGAGGTCAATCATGCGCACCAAGCCTTCACATGCAGTGGAAACTATTTCCACGAAAAGGCCAAATTCAGTAACACCAGAAATGATACCTTCAAACTCTTGCTCGTCATGCAGGCTCATAAATTCCACTTGTTTGTACTTGATGCTTGCACGCTCAGCTTCTGAGGCAAGCCGCTCACGGTCAGACGAATACTTGCATTTTGCCTCCCAACTTTCGGGTGATACTGGCTCGCCACCATCCAAATAATGTTGCAAAAGTCGATGGGCCATCATATCAGGATACCTTCGAATGGGTGATTTAAAATGGCTATAAAATGGGAAAGCCAAACCAAAATGACCTAGAGGATTGGTACTGTATCGGGCTTTGGCCATAGTGCGCACTGCCAAGCTTTCCATAATATTTTGCTCAGGCTTACCATCGACTCCTTCCATGAGCTGGTTCATGGTGGCCGACACATTATTGGGGTCAATTTTATATCCAAACTTTAAGGCAAACTTTGAAAAGGTAAGTAGCTTTTCAGTGTTGGGTGGCTCATGAACACGGTAAACCATGGTATTTTTAGGCTCAGTTTTCTTTTTGTTAAATACAAATTCGGCTACTCGTTTATTGGCCAAAAGCATAAATTCCTCAATTAATTTATGTGCATCTTTCCTTATTTTTGGAGTAATGCCCAATGGCTTTCCAGCTTCGTCGAGTACAAATTTTACCTCTACAGTTTCAAAATTAATAGAGCCAGCAGTATATCGAAATTTACGAAGTTTATGAGCTAAATTATTGAGTGTTGTCAATTCTTTTTGGTAGACATTCTGCTCACCATCAAGTACTTGCTGGGCTTCTTCATAGGCAAATCGCTTGTCGGAATGGATAATAGTACGGCCAAACCATTCTTTAATTATGTTTGAATCTTCGTCTAATTCAAATACTGCGGAAAAGGTGAGTTTATCTTCATTTGGGCGTAATGAACATAGGTTATTTGATAACTTCTCCGGCAACATTGGTATCGTGCGATCCACTAAATACACTGAAGTCGCTCTATTGGCAGCTTCCTTTTCCAATTCAGTATCAGGTCGAACATAATGAGTAACATCTGCTATATGCACACCAACTTCTATATTTCCATTTTCAAGAAATTGAATCGAAAGGGCATCGTCAAAATCTTTAGCGTCAGCTGGGTCGATAGTTATAGTGAGTATTTCTCGAAAATCTCTCCTTTTTTTAATTTCTTCTACCGATATTTTAGTTGAAATTGAATTGGCTTCTCTTTCAATTGCCTCATCAAACTTATTTGGCAAGCCAAATTCGGCCAAAATAGCGTGCATTTCGGTGTTATTTTCCCCTGCTTTCCCCAAAACTTCTATTACACGGGCTTCCATTTTTTTGGCGCCAATTGGCCAAGCTTTTACCTTAACAATTACCTTATCGCCATCGACTGAGTGCCCATGGTAGCCTTTTGGTATGTAAATATCCTCATACAATTTTTTGGAATCAGGTGTTACAAAACCATGAAAATCAGTCAATTGGATAGTACCAACAATTTCGTCATTTCGCCTTTTTTTAATTTCTAAAACTTCACCCTCCAAATTTTTATTTCTTCGACTGGCCGACCAAATTTGCACTTTCACAAAGTCGCCATCAATGGCTCCTTTCATGTTTTTGGCCTCAATATAAATATCGTCATCACGGCCTTCCACTCTTATAAAAGCAAACCGTGGATTTACATGGTCAACAACTCCTTCTACGTAATCTTCTTGATTATCAAGCTGATAGGTTCCATTTTCGTGCTTAATTAACTGTCGTTCTTTGAAAAGTTTTTCGGTTAGGTGGCCCATCAACACCTTCATCTCTCTATCTCTTACTGCAAAAGCTTTAATGAGTTGGTTCAATGAATAACTGCTGCCTTCATTTACTTCAAAAAATTCGAAAATCTCTTTTTTAATGCTATCTGTGTAACGTTGTTCCTTTGTTTTTTTAGGAGAATTGTTCATTTGAAATTTTTTTTGCCAAAAACAACTATGTTTTGGCTTTGTTACAAGTTACAAAAAATTATGATAAGAATAATTGGTTTGCTTTTTGTTGTTAAAATAATATATTTTCTATTATTTCGAAAGTAAAAAAACCATATTCAAAGCAAAATAAACCCGACCATCCATTTCAAATTGGATTTATGGTTATTAGTTTCTTTTTTTGATAAAATTTAAATGTATGGATTTTTACTATGAAAAATTTTTCAATTACGTAGCAGAAATATTGGTGATGCCTGAGTATGATAAAGCTTTATGTCGGCAATTATTTCACCCTATTTTTGTGCCAAAAGACACCATTATTCAGAAAGCAGGAACTGTGCCTTTATACCATAATATCATAGTTTCGGGTTATATGCGCAACTTTTCTGTAGATAATAATGGCAATGAAATCACCAATGATTTAAATGAAGGTTCAAGACTTTTTAGTTCCTATTTCCATTTTATGAACCGAACCATATCAAACGAAAATCTGCAATGTATTTCTGACTGTGAAATACTGAGAATCAATAGAGAAGATGTGGAAATAGCTGCCAGCCAGGGAATTACACAAAAAGATTATACAGTTCAAATATTAAATAAACGCCTCGAAGCCAATAAACAACGGGCCTTTGATATGGCCAATCTCACCGCAGAAGAGCGATATACTAAGTTTTGTTTTGAAAATCCAAACCTGATTCAAAATGTGCCTTTGGGCTATATTGCATCATATTTGGGAATTACACAAAGGCATTTGAGTAGGCTTAGAAAAAGTGTTTAGAAATTTTTTAAAATCATTAGTTGGGTAGTAATTGCAATTAAATTATTTAACCCATTTTTCAAAATAAAATAAAACAATGGAACAAAAAGCAGTATCAATCAGACCATTTATTGGTGCCAAAAACTTCGTCATTTCTAGAAATTTCTATAGAGATTTGGGCTTCGATGAAGTTGTATTAGAAAATAATTTTTCCTATTTCAAAAAAGATAAAATTGGTTTTTATTTGCAAGATGCTTATATAAAAGATTGGATTGACAATACCATGGTTTTCATGGAAGTTGATGATGTAAATCGCTATTATGATGAAATTAAAAAATTAGACCTGCCCAATAAATACGAAGGTGTAAAACTTGATCCCATAAGAGTTTTAGACTGGGGTAAAGAATGTTTTTTGCATGATCCATCTGGCATACTTTGGCATTTTGGTGAGTTTAATTAAGGTGACTACTGTAAACTTTGACTTCAGATAAACATTTCTCCTTTTGGTGAAACATGAATGAGCAATTCATTCATACTAAGAAACAACCACTCATCCTGTTTGGACAATTGTCTAAAAGTGGCGTTAATGTACTTCATAATTTTGAAAAAAAATCAAAAATAAATATGAAGAAACAATCAAACATTTTCGTTGCCATTTTAATATTAATGGCCATTCAAATCAAAGCCCAAGTAGAGCCAATAGCTGGCAATTGGAAAACCTGGTTCATCAGTTCAGGGAAAGATTACCGTTTAAAAAAACCAGTTTTTAATAAGAATGAAATAGCAGAAGTAATTGCCATTCAACAAAAATTGAGCTTGCCCGACAAAGACAAAATTGTTTATTGGAACGCTGGGGCTCCGGGCTATCGTTGGCAAGATTTTATAGGCAAATTATGGATGAGCGATGCCTTACAAAACGGCATGCTGGCCAATATGCTGGTTGGCGTGGCTTCATACGATGCCACAATTGCCGCTTGGGATTCAAAATATGCCAATAACCGACCTCGCCCATTTGCAAATGATAAAAGAATAAAAACATTTGGCCCAAAACCAGAAAGTCCCTCCTATCCATGTGAATATTCAGTAGTAGCAGGGGTTGCATCAACTATTATTGCACACTATTTTCCCTCCATGGCCGACTCCGTAAACAGTATGGCAAAAGAGGTAATGGCTTCCCGAATTGCTGCAGGAGTTGCATATCCAAGCGACACAAAAGCTGGCTATGAATTGGGTAAAAAGATTGCTGAAATAGAAATTGAAAAGACAAAAAACTATTTCAACAGTACACCTTGGAACGGCAAACTGCCTCAAGGCCAAGGCCATTGGAACGGTCAATTTGCAGCTTTTGCAAATGCCGGTAAAAGTAAATCGATTGCTTTAGATAGCGCCAACCAGTTTAGGCCTGGTCCACCACCCAATTTTGCAAAAGAAATGGAAGAGCTAAAAAATCATAATAATACCGCTAGAACTATGGCCAAAGCCTTTTATTATGATAGCCAACCTTTTTGGGAAGATGTGCTCAGTAAAAAAATGTTTGAATATAACGTTCATTTTAATCCACCACTCGCTGCTAAAATTTATGCAACTACAGCCATAGGTTATTACGATGGAATGATATCTTGTTTCGATGCTAAATATACATATTGGGGTATTCGTCCTGAGCAATATGACCCAAGTTTTAAGCCAGTATTGTTCGAAAGCCCGCCGTTTCCAGGCTATCCATCAGGCCATGCAGCGGTAAGTAGTGTTACATCAGAGATTTATTCTTATTTTTTCCCAAAAGACAAGACCTACTTTCAGACAAAGGCAAAAGAAGTGGCTGAATCACGCTTTCAAGGAGGCATACATTTCCGAACTGATAATGATGTGGCAATTGAATTGGGTAAAAAGGTGGCTGCAAAAATATTGAGTAGGCTTGAGTAGGATTGTCGTACAAATATTTGATATAAATTTGTTGTAAAATACAATTACAACAAAAATGAAGAAACTCTCCCGACGAAACATACTAAAAAGTGTATTGGGTTTAGTTTTGTTAAACGCCGAAAAGCCATTTGTAATGACAATTGGGGGGGAAATAAAAGCCTCAGAAATGCTAGTAACACTTACGCATGAGCATTTTTTGGTTGACTTTATTGGTGCTGATAAAACTTCATTTGATCGTTGGAACCGTGAAGAAGTTGTAGCCAAAATACTCCCTTACTTGTTGAAAGTGAAAGCTTTAGGGGTAAAAACCATTTTAGATTGCACCCCAAACTACCTTGGAAGAGATGTTGTCCTTTTTCAAATTTTAGCTCAAAAAAGCGGCTTACAAATCATTACAAATACGGGCTATTATGGTGCGGTGCAATATAAATATTTGCCAAAAAATGCTTTTACCGAAACAGCTGAACAAATAGCAGTAAGATGGATAAATGAGGCAGAAAACGGAATTGATGGAACTGCTGTACGACCAGGCTTTATGAAAATTGGCGTAAACGGTTCAAACTTGACAGAAATAGAGCAAAAATTAGTAAAAGCGGCGGCTATAACCCACCTAAAAACAGGGTTAACTATTTGTAGCCATACTGGTCCTGCAATTTCAGCTTTTGAACAAATAGACCTTGTGGAAAAAATGGGCGTGGCCGCCAGTGCTTTTGTATGGGTACATGCACAAGTTGAAGCCAATAAAAACACTTATATCCAAGCTGCCAAAAGAGGTGCTTGGGTAAGTTTGGACGGTATGGGTTGGGGCGAATGGGACAATTATTCAAAATGGATTGAACTACTCAAAGCCAATAATTGTCTTCATCGTTTACTGATTTCGCATGATGCTGGCTGGTACGACCCCGAAAAACCAAACGGTGGTGAGATAGTCGGCTATACCAATTTTTTTGAAAAAGTAATCCCTATTCTTAAGTCAAAAGGTTTTACCAAAAAAGATATTAACCAAATTTTAGTCAAAAATCCAGCTGATGCTTTTGCGATTAGGGTTCGAACCTAAAATGAAAAATTTATAAATTAATTTATTGATTTTCAATGTATTAAATAGAAAATAATCTCTATTTAAATTATGATAATTTTACTGAAAACTAGCTTATTTCAGCAATAATTTTTATCAATAAAGGGATTGTTGCCATTCGAAAATTCTAATAATCTTATTCGGAATTTTGCGCAAATTTAGGAATGATTTAAACCAACTATATTATTGCATTTTACCTATAATTAATTATAAATTTTAAATTTTAGCAAAATCAATTGGCATATAATTTTAAAATTATTAGTTTTACTAAATTTTGGTTTTCCAATCATTAAATATTTGAAAGCAAGTAATCCTTTTAAATAATTTTTGAGAATTTGTCATAAAGAGTTTTCAATTTTTAATTTATCAAACATTGACACCAACTAATGTAAACGACCCCGAATATTACCATAAGGTCGTAGATTGTCAGTATGCATGTCCTGCACATACCCCCGTTCCAGAATATATTCGGTTAATCGCAGCCGAAAAATACACCGAAGCCTATATGGTGAACTGGGAGTCAAATGTTTTCCCGGGTGTATTGGGTCGCACCTGCGATCGACCCTGTGAGCCTGCATGTAGGCGAGGCCGAGTGGACGAAGAACCTGTGGCCATCTGCCGCCTCAAGCGGGTAGCAGCTGATAATAAAGGCGACATCAAGCATCTCTTGCCTAAAATTCCGAAAATTGGAAATGGCAAACGGATTGCTTTGATTGGTGCAGGCCCTGCATCACTTACCGTTGCCCGTGACCTAGCCCCATTAGGCTATGAAATCCATGTTTTTGATGAGCAAATAAAAGGCGGTGGCATGATGCGCAGCCAGATACCTTCTTTCCGGCTACCTGAAACAGTTTTAGATGAAGAGGTAAATAATATACTTGATTTGGGCATTCATTCGCATTTCAAAACTTATGTTTCCAGCTTAAAGGATGTATTAGAAAAAGGTTATGATGCTGTGTTCGTAGGTACTGGTGCGCCTCGTGGCCGTGATTTATCGAACCTACCAGGCAGAGTAGAGGCTGCAGCCAATATCCATGTTGGTATTGAATGG
This sequence comes from Cytophagaceae bacterium, assembly GCA_031383555.1. GTDB lineage: Bacteria > Bacteroidota > Bacteroidia > Cytophagales > Spirosomataceae > JANMZR01. The sequence continues at coordinate 18,217 of JANMZR010000100.1, forward strand.
CTGGCAAGCGTAGCTTTTGAACATACCAGCAAAATTGGCAAAAAAGTGATTGTTTTAGGAGGCGGAAATACCGCCATGGATTGCTGCCGTACTTCACGTCGCTTAGGTGGTGAAGAAGTAAAAGTTGTGGTACGTAGTCCATTTTCTGAAATGCGTGCCTCGCCTTGGGAAAAAGAAGATGCCATGCATGAGGATATTCCAATTTTGGATAACCATGTACCGGTTTCATTTGTCGCTGAAAATGGCCAATTAAAAGGAATGACTTTCGAAAAAGTGCATGCCGTTTATGATGAAAAAGGCAAGCGCTCTCTTGTTTCCATGAATGAGCCTCACGTTTTCATTGAGGCAGATGATGTGTTGGTAGCCATTGGCCAAGAAAATTATTTCCCTTGGATAGAGCGTGATTTAGGAATTGAGTTTGATAAATGGGAGATGCCGTCAGTTAATGCCACTACATTTCAATCGACCAACGAAAAAGTTTTCTTTGGCGGCGATGCTGCTTTAGGCCCTAAAAATGTAATTACTGCGGTAGCTCAAGGACATTCAGCAGCTGTTTCTATCGATTTGTTTTGTAATGGAAAATCACTTGATGTTCGTCCGGACCCATTCACAAATTTGGTTTCTCAAAAAATGGGAATTCATGAATGGAGTTATGACAGCATTGTGGTGGATGACGACCGATTTATAGTACCTCAAGCAGATAAAAAACTTACTTTGATTAATCGTAAAAAAGAAGTTGAGCTTGGTTTTGATAAAATAGTAGGCTTCAAAGAGGCCGAAAGATGCCTTAATTGTGATGTGCAAACCGTTTTTACAGAAAATAAATGCATTGAATGCGATGCTTGCATGGATATTTGTCCAACATCATGCATTACCTTCACTACAAATGGCACTGAAGAAGACTTGAGAACTCGACTGTTGGCCCCTGCATTGCGGCTCGACCAAGATTTATTGGTGTCGGATGCACTGCCAGCCACAGGAAGAGTAATGGTAAAGGATGAGGATGTATGTTTGCATTGTGGCTTATGCGCAGAACGTTGCCCAACATCAGCTTGGGACATGCAAAAGTTTTTCTATAATACTACTAAAGCACATCATGGCTGTCATTAAGGTTTGATAGTTTGTGGTTTGTGGTTTTTAGACCATTTTGAAAAAAGAAAGAATTGGGTTGAATTGTCCGCAAAAATCGGGCAGTAGAAAATGAGTAAATGTTATACAGAAATAGCAGGTACTGAATTAATTGGTTAAAAAATTTAAAGTGGTTTATGTCAAAAGTAAATGATTTTGTAGTTCGCTTTGCAAATGTGAATGGAACTGGTTCGGCAAGCGCCAATAGCATGTTTGCAAAAGCAATTTTCAGAATGGGGATTCCGGTAACGCCGAAAAATATATTTCCTTCAAATATTCAAGGATTACCCACCTGGTACGAGGTACGAGTAAGTGAAAAAGGGTACCTTGGTAGGCGGGAAGGGATAGATTTATTGGTCTCTGTGAATCCACAAAGCATGATGAAAGATGTGCAAAGTGTAAGACCAGGAGGCTATTTCCTATATGACAATACCAAACCTTTGCACAAAGAATATTTTCGTGACGACATTACTTATTTGGGTGTACCATTAATGGGTATTTGTATTGAAAATTATACAGACCCTCGCCAGCGACAATTATTCAAAAATATCATTTATGTGGGTGCACTTACAGCATTATTAGATATCGAATTTGGTGTATTTGAGCAGCTTTTAGGAGAGCAGTTTAAAGGCAAGGAAAAATTAATACCCGCAAACGTGCAAGCTTTGCAATTAGGAATGAAATACGTGCAAGAAAATTTCATGTACCCACTAGATATTAGACTTGAAAGAAGAGATTTAGTAGGAAAAAGAATCCTTTTTGATGGAAATGGCGCTTGTGGTTTGGGAGCCGTTTATGCTGGTGCAACTGTGGCAGCTTGGTATCCAATCACTCCATCAACTTCGGTGGTGGAAAAATTTGAAAAATACGCCAATAAATTTCGTACCAATAAAGAAACGGGTGAAAAAAACTTTGCCATTGTACAAGCAGAAGACGAACTGGCTGCGATAGGTATGGTAATTGGTGCCAACTGGAATGGAGCTAGGTCATTTACAGCTACTTCCGGGCCAGGCGTTTCACTGATGAATGAGTTTTTGGGTTTGGGTTATTTTGCAGAAATACCAGCCGTATTAATTGATGTACAACGTTCGGGGCCATCCACAGGTATGCCTACACGTACACAACAATCCGATATTACCATTTCAGCTTATGCTTCGCATGGCGATACAAAACATGTGCTTCTTTTTCCAAGTACACCAAAAGAATGCTTTGAATTAACAGCCGATGCTTTTGATTTGGCTGAACGACTTCAAACACCGATTATAGTTTTAACAGATTTGGACTTAGGCATGAACGACCATATGAGCGAGCCTTTTGAATGGGACGAAAATAGAAAATATGATAGAGGTAAAGTTTATTCTGCTGAAGACTTAGACAATATGGGTCGCTTCGGAAGATATTTAGACTCAGATGGGGATGGAATTACGTACAGAACTTACCCAGGCACACACCCTACAAAGGGCTCATTTTTTACACGAGGCACTTCTCGTGACGAATACGCTGTTTATTCAGAAGATAGTGCCGTTTATGTAAGAAATATGGAGCGATTAGAAAAAAAATGGAATACAGCCAAAGAGCTTGTACCAAAGCCGTATTTTTATCAAAAGAAAAATATGAGCCCCATTGGTGTTATTTTCTTTGGTACTTCAACCTACTCCTCAGAAGAGGCTATCGATTTATTGAAAGAACAGGAAATGGTTTTAGATTTGATGCGACTCAAAGCATTTCCGTTTAATGATGAAGTTGAGCAATTTATTGAAGATCATGAAATTGTATTTGTGATTGAGCAAAACAGGGATGCCCAAATGCGCTCATTGTTAATAAATGAATTAGATATAAATCCTAAGAAATTGATCCGTGTTTTAAATTATGACGGAATGCCAATTACTGCGGATAAAATTGTAAAAGAAATTACTAAAAATCTTGTAACTAATTAAGAAATGTCATACGCTCGTCCGACTTTTAGGCATCCGGATATGCCAAAAAACAAAATAAATTTTACCAAAAAAGACTATGAAGGAGCCATTTCAACGCTTTGTGCGGGTTGCGGGCATGATTCTATCTCTGGTGCAATTATTCAAGCTTGCTTTGAGTTGGCCATTGAGCCGCATCGGATTGCCAAACTTTCAGGCATTGGCTGCTCATCCAAAACTCCCACGTATTTTTTAGGTAATTCGCATGGCTTTAATACTGTACATGGCCGCATGCCTTCTGTAGCTACTGGTGCCTACCTCGCCAATCGTGATTTGTTATATTTTGGGGTATCTGGGGACGGTGATACCGCTTCTATTGGAATGGGCCAGTTTGTTCATGCTATTCGTCGTAACTTAAATATGGTTTATTTGGTTATGAACAATGGTTGTTATGGACTCACAAAAGGTCAAGACTCGGCTACGGCTGATAACGGCTCTAAAAGTAAGGCGGGCTCAACCAATATGTTCAATTCAATTGATTTGGCCGGTTTAGGTTTGGAAATGGGGGCATCATTTGTGGCTAGGAGCTTTTCAGGTGATAAAACCCAATTGATTCCATTAATTAAAGCGGCGATCAAACACCCGGGGTTTGCCTTGATTGACGTAATTTCTCCCTGCGTAACTTTCAATAACAATGTTGGCTCCACAAAATCATATGACTATGTGCGTGAACATATTGAGGCTACTTCCACCATTGACTTTGTGCCTATAATGGAAGAAATTAAAGTGGATTATGAAGTTGAAAAAGAGGTTACAATGCATGATGGATCATCATTACAGCTTCAAAAACTACAACAAGGCTGGAACCCTGAAGATAAACTTTCGGCCATAGTAGCCTTACAAAAAGCCAAAGAAAAAGGAGAAATTTTGACCGGTTTACTATATATTGATTCCAATAGCAATAATTTGCATGACGTTTTACAAACCAGTAACAAGCCATTAAATACACTCAAAGAAAACACTTTATGTCCAGGTATCGATGCCTTGGAAGCCTTGAATCAGAGCTTGAGATAGGGGGTATTACTGAAATAAAAAAAACCCTTATAATCATGCGATTATGGGGGGTTTGTTAAAATAAATTTGCCCCACTTTTGGGCATCTATTATCTTCCTAATCAAATCCAATATATTAAAATGTAACACTATATTTTGCAGTTAAATCTTTATTTGAATTAGTATAACCATTTAAAGAAACTTGACGCCTGCCCAAAAAATGACCGTTTAATAATTTTCATAAATTTTAATAGTATTGTTGTCAAATTTTTGATAGTTTGTATAGTTTTTTATACAATTAAACCTATCAAAATATGCAACCCCTCAATGACAAGCCAAAGCACTACGTATTATACGTGCAACCTCGTACCGAACGAAAAGTAGAGTCAGAATTGAATAAGATAGGATTAAATGCTTTTGTACCCGTAAAAAGGCAATTGAGGCAATGGAAAGATCGGAAACACTGGGTTGATACCGTAATGTTCAATAGTTATGTATTTGTAGAAACTACTTTGAAGAGAAAAAACGAGGTTTTTAACATAAATCATGTAAAAAAATATGTGCAGTTTGATGGGAAACCTGCAAGCCTCAACGAACGAGAAATATCACTTATACAAGGGCTTTGCCAGCTGAATCAGACCATTGAAATTAATCATGAAAGGTATTATAAAGGTCAAGAAGTAGAAATATTGAATGGCCACTTGATAGGCTATCAGGGCAGGATAATGGATGAGCCGAACGGTAAAATATTACGGATTGAAATTGTGAGCTTAGGATGTTTTGCTCATGTGGCTTTAGAAAATATTCATGTGAGGCCTTTAAACTAGTATATAGCCAATAAAGATGTTTTGCCCAAAATTTGGGTTTGTTATTGGTTTTTTCGTTAGCTCCATCCCTTTATTATTTTTTTAAAATGGGTCTAAATCATAATTTGAGCTTGATTATTTTTATTTTTCAGGCCTATTTCCACCTCCACGGATTATTGGGTTTATAGGTTTCGTTTCACCACCTGTTAGTGGATTAACAGGCTTTGTTTCTCCACCCGTTACAGGTGGTTTTGTATCTGGTTTTTCGGGCTTAATGGGCTTTGTTTCTCCACCAGTTATTGGTGGTTTTGTGTCTGGTTTATCTGGGTTTACAGGCTTTGTTTCTCCACCAGTTATTGGTGGTTTTGTGTCTGGTTTATCTGGGTTTACAGGCTTTGTTTCTCCACCCGTTACAGGTGGTTTTGTGTCTGGTTTATCGGGGTTTACAGGCTTTGTTTCTCCACCAGTTATTGGTGGTTTCTTATCTGGATTTGGATTTGGTGGTACTTTAGGGTCCCGTGGATCTTTATCGGTTGGTGGTGGTACGCAACCATCTTTATTCAAACATATTTCAATATAATCAATTGATCCTTTGGTAATTAAAACAGGTTTCTGATGAATAATTAGCACCTTTTTATTTTTATCAGATACACTTACAAATATTTTATTTCCCTTCAATTTATCAATTATTTCCTCCTTTAGGGTCAATGTAAAGTAGCCTGTTTCATCGGTACAATAGCTGCCCAATTCTTCAATCCAATCTTTTCTCTCACTGGAAAAATAGACGGTTACACCAACTACTGGCTTGAGGTCTTTCTCATAAACCTTGCCATGCAATCGCCAAGCATTTCTTTCAAAGGGTTCTGATTTTATAGCAGCTTTTTCCCTTTCTATTTCAACCCCAACGGCCATTTCTTTTTGATAAGTGAGTTTTGTTTGGGTTTCTAAAACTTTGGGATGTGTGGCGCCATGTTTTGCTTCCATTCGCTTTTTTTCACGAATTAATATTTCATTTTTAACAAGCCTATTATTTTGAAAGTCGCCCAAACCCTTGAGTCTCAATGCATCTAACTGTTCCACTGTAGAATCTATTCTAACCAATGTATCTTTTTGACTTAGATTTTCCATAATTTATTTATTTAAAGGAAATTATTTTCTTAATTATTTACACCCATACGGCCTGCAATTTGGTCTTCTTTATCTTTACATAAGTCGTCAATCAAAACAATATTGCTATTTTTTTCCTTCTTAGCACCAATTACATTTAAGCAATGTGTTGACTGATTGCCAGTTGCAGTATTCATGAGGCCGTAGGAAAGCAATGAATATAATGTAAAAGTAAAGCCGTCAGAAAAGCGATTATCGTTGGAACGTACGGACACACCAAATAAAACGGTGTTGAAAAAGACGGCATCGAAAGTAAATTCTTCTTTCATTACCGATAAAAAGCCAGCCAATTCGGTTTGATTTGTATTAAAGGCAACGTCGTCAAGCGAGGCAATGAGTTGTGAACTAAAACTGATATTACTCGATGGGTATCGCATATCTAAAGTGGACTGGTTGCCCGTAAACATCACTTTGCCGTTTGGTAAATATTGCAAAGCTTTAAATGCCTTTTGGAACGATGGGTTTGTGGCCATTGCAGCATAGTTTTTAGAACTATTGGCCAAATTTGCAAAAAGAAGTACAAACAAATCTTTCGAAACTCCCAAATTAAATAAAAACACTGTTGAAGCTAAAAAGGATTGTACATTTTTAGGGTCTCTACCTAACGAGGTAAATTGGTTTGAAACTACCGAAACAGGTCCAAAAGCGATTAAATATAGGGCAAAGCCGCAGGGTTGAACAACTATATTGTCATGAATTTTCACAGAAGGAATCCCATCAAAAAATGGTATTTCACTTCCATCTTTTATTTTTTGCAAAATACCAATCAATGAAGTCATTTTTATAACCACGCCTCCTCTATTTCCTTTTATGGTATTGGTGTCATCTTCAATAATTGGTAAGCCATTGTTGAAAATAAGGTTGGTGGAAACGTCAATTTCCTCACCAAAAAACACGAATACTCCACAAATTGGAGCGCCTAATATTTGGCCATTTTCTTCAATGCGATTTTCTTGTACTTTAGCATCGGTACAATCGTTGAGCACTATTCCCCCAAAAGACCAAAATGTATCTAACTCCTTTTGATTATCCAAACCTGAAAGCTGATGTACACAGCCTCTTATTAGATTTCGATAAATTGTTAGGTCATCAATAAATACATAAGTGATGTCATTTCCGATATTTAATAAGGTACTTATGCCACTCAAGCCCATTTCCAAAATATGGTTGCCCTCAATGCTTATTTCATAAAGAGGCGAATATTGATAATTGGAACTTACTGCTTTGAAATCATATTTGGCATCGGAATGAACATGCCCTAAAGTGATTCCATTGCCTTTTCCGCCTATTATTTCATTTTCCAAAATTCGAACTCGCTCTGAGGTGCCACCAATTTGAATGCCTCCTAAGGCTGCATATTTTTTCTCAAACTTTGAAATAGGGTAATAAATGGTTACATATTTTACAAGATTATACACAATAAATGTCATGGAAAACCCATTTCTTGCAATTATGTCTGGGTCTTTACATGGGTCGAACGGATCGCCACCATTAGGGTCGCCTGGATCACGAGGATCGTTTGGATCACGATTTGGGGCAGCAATTAATACTATACGATTTCGCTCTATTAATACGCCATCTGCCACTGAAAAAATGGCCACTTTGCCTTTATCGGTATCAATAATACCAATTTTATTATACAAAATACTGATATGGTTATCGCCGCCTATATCTTCATTCATTTGAATATAGATGGCGTGAATACCCGCAATGATATTATTTTCATTGATTTTTATGTTTTCAGAAACTATTTTTAGCTTAGGGTCATCGATGGCCGCAATACAAATGCCATTAAGGGAAACGATGGTCAATGAATCAATTTGTATTTTTTGAGAATTCTGGATGAGAAAAATGTTTTCTGCCAATCTTTCTCCTTTTTCTATTGGTAAAACTATACTTTGGTCGCCACATCCCGTAATCCTAATTTGTCGCTTGTTTACAATGCGAACTTGCGCATAATGTATGCCTGGCAATACGCAAATTTTACCCCCATTCAAAGGCAAATTATCAATAGCTTCTTGAATAGTATCGAAGTCGCCATGGCTGGTTTTGCCATCGCCCACCGTAAATGTGCAGCAACATTCTTGTTCAGTAAGTGGGTGGAATTTCTTCCTACAATCGTGAATAATTTCACCAATTACATTATTATTGGGGCCGAGAGTCCATTTTATTACCGCCAAAGGGGCATAATATCGTCTGATTCCATGAGCTTTTATGCCAGTTTCGAGTTCCCAAGGTACTACTCTGTTGGGAGTTTCTGGCCTTGCTGCAATTACCCAATAATCGTTCGACTGTCGATCAGTTCCACTGATTGTAATTTCCAAACCTGTATTTCCTAAAGCCACAGCTGTGCCTGAAACGAAAGGAATATTTGGTGCCGAAGTCATATCTGACCCCCTATTCCAAACCCTCATATAAAAATATTCCTCTGGGTTTTGGTTGTCAAGTTCTCCTTTATCGGCACGACTTTTCCATTCTTGTCCAAATGCTGCTGCTAGTGCTGCCTGCATAGTAAACTGGCCAGTATCAGGATTGTACGATGCATTTACCTTTGATAGATGTCCAGATAAGGCCGCCACCTTTTCACCATTTGAAAGTGCCGATGACCAGGGTAGTATCTCAACAATTTGATTGGAAAGAGGCCAATGGTATTGGTCTTTTGGCTCCGTTAACATGGTTACTGTTACCTTATCAGCTGCAACTGCCACACGGTAAAATGGTGCACTATTATCGAAGCCCCAAGTAAAGCTGGTTTCATCAAATAATTGCACCCTTATAGCCTGATTTTCAGCTCCTAAATACCCTCCCGCTGCATTTGGAGTGCATAAATCTTCAGGCAAGGCATTATTTGCGAAAGTTACTCTTAGTTTATTATCGGCAATTCTCTCATAATCAGCATTTATTTTGCCTAAATTATTTGTCGCAAAATTAGTTTTTAATTGTTCCCAAGCATCAATGCATTGGCAAAACCCAATACCAGATGCCAATTTCACCCTTCGCATATTACGTAAGCGGGTAGTAGTATCTGGCCCACCGAGGGCTACCTCAAACAGAGAACTGTCTTCAGTGGCAGAAATGGCTTGTTGCCAAGCTTCCATGTACACCAAATCGTATTGTACTTTTCCAACAAAAATTGGTGCTAAACTGGAGGATATTTTCTGCTGTAGCCAATCTTTTTGAAGCCGGAAAGTTTCTTTTGTTTCAAGGTCCAATTTGAGCCCACCCAAATACATGGTGCCAGGCTCAATATCAAAATTAATAAGGTTTGGATTGCCCGATGAGTCAAGATCCAACCTCAAGTTTTCGATATGAAAGCCATCATCGGGTGTACCATAAGGCCCAATAATGTCAATCAGCGATTCTTTTCGCTCAAACTCCGCAATGCGCTTATCTTCATTCCAGTCATCGTCAGTAAGTACACGGCCTTGCTGCATGCGAGCACTTGCGTAGTGTTTTTTCGCATCAAAATTTATTCTTGAGATATCAAATGTTCCCATGGGTTTATGTTTTATTTATGAAAATCGGTATGAGGCCAAACGGCATGTATTCATCTATTTTATTTTTTAATCCATCCAATTTAATAGGGTTCAATAGGCTTGAAAATGCCCCTATTTCTGAGCCATTTTCGGCTCCACGGTTCAGATTGGTTGGTGAAGTGTCAGATAGTTGTGCATAACCCGTTTCGCCAAACTTTCGTGAGATAAACCAGTGGTTGGTGTCAGTTTCAAACAGGAAACTTTCGTAGGGCCTTGGTAATCTGGAAACTTTGGGTGCAGCACTAAATCTGAAACATCCGTTTTGTGTATCAACTACGTTTACCAAGCTTGTAATAAGAGCTTCTGAGGCTTCTAATCGGTGCAAATCGGCTTTCCCAAAGATTGTGGATTGATTGATGATGGTTTTTCCTGTATTTATTTCCAATGCATTTATAGTATTATTAATAGAATGAACAATTGAATCTTTAATGGATGATTCTTCAATAATCCCTGCATTTTGAATTCGAATTGGCCCCAAAATACTTGATTCTACACATAGGTTTTCAACATGGCCTTCAATTATGAGTTGAATTGGGTGAATGGTTTCACCCCGCAAATTCAAACTTCCACCAGGATCGAGGGTACAAGATTTGATGGTAACGCACTCAAAGTCACCTCTTAAGATAATTCTCGCTACCACATTTCCAATGGCACCAATCCATAACCCATCCAAAGTAATCGACGAATTGCTATTTGCCCCAGAGTTCAATATCCAATCACCAGTCAACGCCAAATAAGGCCTTTGTTTGGTTTTCGATTGAAAATGCATATTCACAATTCCTGTTTTTGATGCAATGGGTCCGTAGGTTTTACTATCATCTATTTGGGTAATTCCATTATTTGATAAATTGGCATTAGTTATTGTACCACCGCCAGATATTCCTGGTAACGACTCTACTATCCAAGGCCTATCATAAGTGCCAGCACCAATATTTGCAGCAAAACCATAATGATAGGCGGTGAAAATAATACTGTTAGCTGGAATCGCATTTTTAAACATAAATCGCCCTTTTTCAGCATCAATGGCAAGGTCTTTATTTATTGTTGCGGGAAAAGGTTGCAGATTGGCTACGGTAATTTGTTCAGTTGTAAAGATTTTAGAAGGTGCCTCAAAGCCAACAACTATTGAATTTTTATCCAAAGGATTTAACAAAGATGTGCCTGCATCAGGCAACAAAATACTTTTGCCACAATCGGCAGAAAGTGAAAAAGCCAACAATGGTTGAAATATTGCAGAGGAAAGTATTTGGGCTTTTGCAGCTGGAGGAAATGAATTTATGATATTGGTTAAACTAATCTCATTTTTGAAAAAAAGGCCGGCAATTTTTCTTAATTCAACCTCTGAAGCTACCGATAAACCCAACAGAATAAGTTTTTGAATGGTAGCCTCATCAATAAAATAAACAGAATGCCCCAAAAGGCGACATGGAATTGGAGCGGGTAATTCGGCCTCTGCTGCAGAACGCCATGCATCCCAATCGGCTGACCGCCTCGATTTGCCAAAAAGTGGAATATCCCTTCCTGATGGATCGAATGTAAAAGTTCTATTATTTGTACCCACAAACGGTGTAGTACTGACAGCTTCGTATGCTTTTAAACGATACAAATAAAAAGCCAATTTCGGAATCGCATAACGACCATTTAAACCATTGTGGCGACGTACATCGTTTGTATGAAAATATTCCTCAAACGGGCCGTTGGTTAATTCACTAGCACGTTGGTTGCGCAAATCGGCAGAGCCTCCAGGTAAAGTTCCTGAATATTTACCAGCCAATGTTTCAGGAAAAGCATCCAAGCCATGGCGGTAACGGGCAAGCTTCAAAAACTGCTCAACCAATTTACCTTCCCAGCCCGAAATATCATTGATTAATTCTTCTAAAATACGGGGCGTACCTTTTCTTCGTCGGTAATAAATAGTTTTTGCAACATCGATTCTGCGACCTCTTTTATTTTGAGCTGATAGTAATCGAGTGGCCACCAGATCGCCAATATAAGGTACAGCCCATTCGTTGCAAAGCTCAATAAATTGGTCATCCCAGAGGGCGTCTTGGCTACGTCGTAAAATGGCGGCTTGCTTTGCAAGTACCTGAACTACAGCCCTAAGCACACCAGACTCTTCTGCTAGACCGTCTTCATGGCGGTAAATTGAGGGTATTGCTTCCCAAAGTTTTTCCGTATAATAAAGTTCAAATTGATCGTTTGCCATGGCTTTTGAAACAAGAAGTTCGTTCTTATCAGTTTTTTGTTTTAAGGATAAATTAAATAAATAATGAATTTATCCTATTCCGTTTATTTCAAGGTTTCCATTTTCAATATCAAAGTAATATCCCATGCCAGGTACAATGGCATAATTATCAAAATTTCGTGAATCAATCAAAATGCTTTGCACGGTTTCTGTACCTTCAATATTGAGTACAGCTTCAAAGATTTGGCTTCTAAATAATGGGAATCCTATTCCAATATTTTCTGGTGCCAAAAGGCCATTTTCAATATCCAAAAGTGAGCTTCGAAGTGTAGCCAGCACATCAGCTTCAAGATACCGTGGGTCTATTTTTACATTCAACGAAATAAATAAAGGCTTTGATTGGGCGTTTTCAACCGTAATTGGTGTAGACGGATCGGCATAACCACGTATTTTTTGAGAAAGAGATGGCGCTAAATTGGGGTCGCCAATATAATAAATATGGGCAGTTGCCCTTTGTTTGTTTTTATCCCATCGCCATTCAGATTCGACACCACGCACTCCAGGAAAGCTGGCCGCCAAAGCCTCCATATCTTTCATTGACACTACCCTACCTAATATTAATGCCGATTTTGGTGCATATTTTCTAAGATTTTCAACAGCTTCAGCATCAGCTCCACCATAAGCCTGCAGCACATTTTTTACACTTTGAAGGCCTTTTACGGGCTTAGCAATTTGATTGACCGAACCTGCCGGAGGTATAGCTGCCTCAGCTCCAAAGCGATAATTGCAAATAATATTATCCGTGCCCGATGGCAATCTTTGACCACGAATTCCATCCCCAAAAGTAATGAGTGATTCGCTCTCATCATTTTGCCTTACTATGTATATTTGTTCATTTTCAGTTTTTCCATAAAAATTAGGAACCTCAGTCCATTTTATTCCACTTACATAAACTGTCAGCGTGTTTTTTACACCTAAATCATTTTCAGAAGTAGGCGAATTATAATAAGAAAGCGGTTTCTTTTTCAATTTGAAAGTTTGATTGGCCAAAGCTGCATTGCCCGATCCCATTTTTTCATTAAAAACAGATTCGCCCCGAATTGCTGTAATTACATTACCAAAAGCCTCAACTGGTAAAGTTAATGCGTTTATCCAGCCGCTATCTTGATCGATTAAAAGCTTATTTTGGTCATAATCTAGGCTACCACCAATCTGAACCCCAAAGGTGTTTTTGTCTTTTAGCAAGAAATTGAATGACTCATAATCCTCTACAGGTTTTTCTATTTTATTGGTTAAAAACAAAGGATCATTTGGCATTAATGCATTGTTTGGTTCATCGATCATATTGCCGATATTTTGCATACCAAAATAAACCGTAATACCCCCCAAATGAGCAGAATTCCAATTTTGTGAACCTGTATTTTTTCTATCGGCAGCATTTACGTCAGCATCCAATGTAAGCAAAGTAAAGGGTGCCACAACAGATGGCATGTTAAAATTTGTCCCATTCACGGTGATTGAACTTGTAGGTATGGTGGTTTTCATGATAGAACTTACCTGATTTACCTTGTACCACCTTTTATCATTTTGATAAACCATCATAATATAATCCCCAGCATTGATTTGGGCAGATAAAATATTGAGGGTAATATTGGTAGTATTAATTGTATTTGCGGTATCATTTAAAGTCCACAAGCTCGCATTCAAGTTAGGTTTGAGAAGCTGGATATTGCTTAAATTAGTACCTGCTAATAATTTTGTGGTAGATCCAAAGCGAAGTTTATTATAAGTTTTACCATCAATGCCAATAATTTTTTCTAAAACCCTTGCTTTCTCGGCACTATTTTGTGCAGAATCAATTTTGTTTAAAACTAAAAGTAAATCATCTTCCTTAATTTCGCCTTTAAGATTAACCAATACTGAGCTGGGGTTATTGGTCACAATTTTGCCATAATGTGGCGCAGTAATATTGAATTTGTTGGTAAGGCTGTGAACGAAAGTGTCGTTTTCTAATTCAAAAACTTGTGGTGGATTACCTTCAAATGCTGTAGATCGAAATGCTGTGCCAATAGGTAATTTCAGTTGTAACCTGCCCTCGGCAATGGCAACAAGCGTTACTGTGGAGCCAACTGCAGGCCTAGGAATATAACCCAAAAGGGCAACCAATTTACGGAGGTTAGGCCTTAAATAGCTGGTTCTCAGGTAAGATTCGTTGGCTAAAACCTGGTCATAGAAGCTGAGTGAATCACAAATATAAGCCCACATTTCCAAAAGCATAATGCCAAGATCATCCTTGTCTCTTGCTCTCCAATTGGTTAGGGGTTTTAAAGTTACGAGTACATTATTTTGATCAATGATTTCAACTTCTTGCTCTTTAATAGACTTTAACATGGCCCTACGAAACTCGGGGAATGTAGCAATTTGCCGAGGTAATTTATCCAACGCCGCACCTATACTTAAAGGTTCGGGATGGATAAATTGGTCACATTGACAGGCGTATTGCAAGCCTGTTTCATTTTTATTAGCACAATGGATACAGCTCATAGTCCTCCGTGAGTATAAATATTTAAGGTTCCTCTTTCAGGATGCAAAGGGTCGCTGGCAATTCTGATAATTGAATTTATACCAGGATCATAAGATAGTTCGGTGAAATCTCGCCAGCCAAACCATGCCCTTCTCCTAAAAGTAATTTCTTCGACAGCTTTTACACCTGGAACTGCCTGAATAGCTGCCTCAAGAGTCGATCGCTCCAAAAATGTACCGAATGTAAAGCGATCGGGTGAAAAATAACCTTCAATTGGTCTGATGCCATTTTTACCTAATAGGGCAATTAGTACCCGCTCTTTCACATCGCCAGGATAGGAATCAGCTGATACGCAAACTTTTATTTTCAAGTCAATATTTGCATAAATTGGATCCAACACATTCACTTCTCGCCCCGCCTGTCGAAATCGATTCATTTGGTTGGTTAAGTCAATTCTTTCTGCGGATTCTAAAATAGCTTTGCCTTTCGGATCGGGCGTTACAAAAGCTGTAAGCCAACTGCCTGTCCATCGAAACGCAGCGCCGGCTTTTTGCACCCAAGGCAATCGTTCGGCAGCTTCGGCATAGTCTTCAGGGCGAACGGCACGGTAGGTTAAAGAGCGAAATGCTTCAGGTGCCAATTGCCTCAACTCACTTACCGTTTCTGGGTCAAAGCCACCCGCTGCTGTTATTGGATTGGTAATTGTAACTCCCCCAAATGATGTATTCACTATTGTATTGGCGGCCACATTACTTCTTCGTGTGCCACCAAGCCTATATTTCACTCGGAAAGCAGTATCGGGACTTGGTATATGGCCAAATTCTCCATCTCCAAAACGGATTGTAACTCCAGCATTCATGGCATAATCTTGATGTTCGAATTCCTTCCCAATGCGCTGATAACCAGCGACTCGCTGCCAAGTGCCGTCTTCAAGTGTATAATCTTTTGATAATGGGTTTGAAGAAACTATGCCAACCAAGGTGTTTTTATAGTCCCAATTTTGAGGAATTGCTTTTGGCTGCCAGGTATTGGCAACAAAATCAACCTCCTCTAGAAAAATTTCTGGAGCATTAAAAGTATGTGGATTATCCCCCAAATAAACCAATTGTTGGGTCTGGGAATTGGGCAAGGTATATAAGTAGGTTTCGGAGTTGTCGTGGCCAATTCTATTTACACTTCCTTTTTCTGGAAAAATAGATACTAAGGATTTATCCACAATAAATACTTTCTCATGAGTGATACCGGCAGTGGCTGGCACCATATTTCCTCTTATTACTAAAATTGTTAAGTCAAATTCGAATTGCAAAGCCTGGGTTTGCTCCCAAACAATATGTGTGATATTGACGTTGAAAACTGGATCCGTGGTATCGATAATTTCAACTAATTTTACCATTTGAGCTCTTGGTGTTTGAGCAGGATCAGTTGGTTTAGTTTGTATTAAAACCCATTTTCCGACAGGCAAAAGTGCTGATTGGTGACCAATAATGTATAATTCGGTCGTGCCAACTGGTAGGCAGGTTTCGTCTTCGTCCCAAATATGTGGAAAAAGCTCATTTATTAAGGCATTCACAGAGTAGGTTTTTCCTAATAATGCATCTAAAAATTTTTCGCCAATTTCAAAATCAATTTTTGTATTGTCATCACTTAATGCAAACACATTGGTTCCTGCGGGCATGAGTAATATGCCTGAAGTTACGTTCACATCAATCCAAGTTTTTGCACCCAACCCATCGTGCATTTGGTAGTCAATGAGGCGTGCATGCTTCCGGATTGAGCGCCTTTGAGAAGCGGTTTCTAAATAGGCTTCCCGACTCACACGGTCTTGATAATAAGCCATTTCATCACCGATGGCACTCATTAACTCGGCCATCATTATTCCGGCATCGGCCTCTAATCGATCGGTCCAATCGGGGTAGCGTAAGGAAGCAAAATCTAATAATGCCTTTCGATAACTCCAGAAGTCACGGGCTAAATAGTCAATGGGGAAATCAACCAATTCGTCAGGTGGGCAATCACGATCTTGTGGGGCACAATCTAAATCGGAAGGGCAGTTTGCTTTAAAACTAAAAGAAATATCGTTGAAAAAAGGGTCGAGTCTGGCATCCTCAATTTTGAATTTGTATAATGTAAAATCACCAATCACCTTAGTTTTTAGTTGCAGTACATCTTGATTATTGATGGTTGTCCAGCCAATTAAAGTCTCAACTTCAATGATTGGCAATTCGGTTTCTTCACTATAAATTAATATATCATCAGCCGAGATTGTCCCAGGTAGTGGCATATCCATAGTGGTTACTTTTCTGAGAAAATAAACATCGAGCCTTCGTTGGTCGGCATATACATAAATAAAGTCGATACCCGTTACGAGGCTTTGTGATAAAAGTACAGGAATACGATCAGGTGCAGCGCTCATATCGTTAATTCTAGGTTTAAATACCTGCGTTCTTGTCGAGCTCGCAAAATATATACAATTTTTATTTCTAACCTTTCGTCAATAGTAAGTACTTGTACATCAAGTACTTCAATCAAAGTTCCCAACCAACGATCCAAAGCTTGGTTTATCATCACCTGGCTAAGGTTTGCAGTTACATCACTGTTAGGTGCAAAAACCATTCGTCTAATTCCACAACCAAAATCTGGACGATTCACCCTTTCTCCAGGATTTGTAAATAATACTTGTTTGATCATTTGCTCAACATGTTTGGCATAATTGGCTTCTTCAGCCATTGTTCCTATGCCTTTATCAATTGCAAATGGGTATTTAATACTATGTATGGCTGTTTCCATAATTTAATATTTAAATTTTTTAATAGGGATGTAAAATATTTTTACAAATATTTTATGGTGTCAATACTTGTTACTTCCCCTTCGGCGGTATTTACACTTACATCGGTTGTGGTTACATTAAAAGCGCCATGATTTTGTTCTAAATGTAAGACTACACCTCTGGCAATGGCTATAAAAAGTAACCTCATTTGATCATTCGTTTGCGGCACGGGTGCACCGCCCATTACAAAAGGCCACTCTTTCAAAAATGCTTGCTCCATGGCCTCCGCCATACTTCCTGAATACCCTGATGGGTCAATAGGGTGCTTAGTTCCTGCTTTTAGCGGCATAATGTTATTTTAGTTTTTTTCAAATTAGATGTCGATGAGAACTCCGACCTCGGGAGTTGATGGTTGGATTTGAGAATCCAACCACACATTACGAAAGTATCCATCTTCACAATTTATCCAGTTTTTACAATAGTAGATAATAAACTTGGAGTTGCTGGAGGCATTGGAGGCACTGGAATCATCGGCGTAACTGGAAGTACACCAACCGCTAACTCTCCAGGGTGCATATGCGTATTAAATATTTGAACCATTTGGTTAAGATATTGCAATAAATTATCACCAAAAACTAAAGGGTGACTGGCATTTTCAACCAATTCTATCTGGGGAGCTTCAACAACTACTTTTATAGCTGCTTCCAATCTAATTTTACCAGATTGCACTTCAAAAGTCATAATATTGGAACCATCGGAATTGCTAAGAGTAAGTTTTTCAGCATCGTCATCAAAGGTTATCATTAGGCCTGAGCTTGATCTGATTATTTTTAGGGGTGGTGAGGCTTCTGTATCTGCTTCATTGTGAGGCAGTTCACCATCGGCCCAATAGCCACCCGTCCATATTGGGTAACTTGTATCGCCACCTTCAAATTCCACCCAAACTCCAGAACCAGGTTCAGGAATGGTATAAATTCCCATATTATTCCCTGTATATGGCAGGCAAGGCATCGCCCAAACTTCCAGCTCGCTCAATACCGCAGGAACTATCACCTGTATTCTACCTCGGTTTGTAGGGTCGGCATTATTGGTTACTTGCCCTCGATATTTTCCAAAAAATCTGCTTCTAATGTGATTTAAAAGCTGCTCTAGTTCTTGTTCGCCCATTTTCTTATTTATTGCTTGGACTGACGCCCAGAGCTATTATGCTAATCGTCCCGATGGGACTATAATGTAGAAAAATTGTTAAAATGGGCTTGGCAATCCCAAGCCAGCACTAGGCTCATTTCCCCATGCGTTTCGAGCCAACTCAATATCCATATTATAGGAAACAGCATCTATAGTATGTTTTACAGCCGTCACATAATATTTGCCGTTGTGTCTTAGGCCAGCACCTTCTATATTTACAATAGTATGAAGCCGAACAATTTTATTGCACAAACGATGCAAACTAGTATGGCAATTGGCGTTTATAAACCATTGAGCGTCTCTTAAAGCGGCTTCCGACCTTGCCTGCAACGCTCCTGAATCGTCCACCACGGGAGCTAAATGTATTGAATTTGGCGTTTCTGATAGGGAAGACAAGCCATTGAGACCCAATAAATTATCTTGTAGAGAAACGGTTTCACCAAATTCTTCATGATTGCGTAAGTTTAATTGCCTTCCAACGGTTTGTGAGGGAGCTCGAGGGTCGGCATTTATTTGTAACGAATCGATGTTATATTCTTCATGGTTTATTACCAAATTGACTGTAGATTCACCGTCTAAAGTACGATGACGGAAATGCCCTGTAGCTAATCCTGCTTCTGAATAAGTAATCCAAAAATGGTAGCCATTTCTGCGGGCTAAGGTTCTGAGTAGACTTAAATCCGATTCTCTTTGAATATGGCTGTGGTTATCTTCGTCATGAGTAGAGCTCGGGGTGGGTTCAACATCGGCAATCATATTATCATTTGAGGTTATAATTGTGGTAACAATATCAGCATCTGTTACGGCTGTTGAAACTTGAAAATTGGTGCTATTATCCATGTTATGGCCTGTATCTTCGCCTTCCACGTGAAGGAATGAGCCAGAGCCCCCATGTTGTAAACTAGCCGCTTGCTGAGTTACAGGTCCTTTTACCAAACAGACCAATTGGTCATTTACATTTGCCAAAATACTCAGAATTTTATTTGGATTCGTATCCGTTTCAATCGTATGGCCAATATCGCCATCACAAACATCTACCATAAAATTGAGCTTATAGGTTGTGTTTTGATCCATCCTTTCTTGCACTTCAACACTGCTCACACTTTGGGTTAGGTGCTCATTTGGAATATCATCGACGCATATCAAAATATCTAAACCCATGATTTTTCTTAATTTTTAGTAGGGATGGTAATTTCCTGTTGCTCAGTAAGCGATTCCGCCAATATAGCATCATTAGCTTCAGCAATTCGCCAAAAACCTGCTTCATCATTAATGTATCTGGAAGCTAAATGGTCAATTCGTTGGCCTTGCTTAAGTGCATGAATGCCTAAAACGGCTTTATTTGGTTTGGCTGGCACTGCCACCACTTTTACTTTTCTTCCTCTTGAATCTACTGATTCATAGGTAGTTATGCCGTTATATCTGCTTTTGTCGGAGAACATCTTCTTGTGAATTTACGATTTTGGATTTTGGATTTACGATTATTCTAGAGATGGTTCTATACAATGTTTAATTCTTCCAATAGCCTCTTCTTTTTTCTACATTTTAACTTTTATCTTCTTATTTCAAATTTCTACATTCAATCATGCGAACCGCTTTTAATTTCAGAAAGGCAACATGCCCAATATAGATTCCACACTATTGGCCATATTGGCGGCTGCTAAAACTTCTTTTTGTTTTCTGGTAAACTTAAATGCCGTGATGGCTATTTGCTCGGCCAATTTCAAGTTGCAAGATGGAAAATCTTTTGGGGTTAGGATTTTTAGCCCGATATTTACTTTTGCCCTAATGGGGTACAGTAGAGGTGAATAGGCTTGTTCTTCTACTGAAAAGCTTGTAACTCTTACCGGCACAATTCTGCCTGGTCCCCAAACAAATAATACAACTGGAACGGTGCCTCGAGGTACTGGCCTTACACTTCCTCCTCCTAAAGCCCCTGCTGCACCGCCAATTCCACCACCACCTACAGAAGCCCCTACACTTAAAGAGCCTGTGATTGAACCTAATAAGCCCCCTAAAAGGCTGTCGCCTTGCGGATAAAGCAACATTTCCATAGCTGCGATACGATCGGCAACACCTGAAATAAATGCGACTGGATGCGAGGCTGGACTTTCCAATGCATCTGCGGCGTCAAGTTCTAAACCAAGTGTAAAAGTTTCTGGTGGGTCAATCGGTTGTGCAGTATTGGAAGCATCGGCACTTGATCTACCTCCTCCACCATTTTGACTCCATACTTCCAAGGTACGGGTCATCGATTCAGGATTATATTGAAACACAATGACATTGGGAATAGGCCCGATAAAACGCTCAGAAAACTCAATAAGAGCCCCTTTTAACAGTTTTGGAGAGCGGGAATAGCCAGTAGGCATGAGGTGGTTTACGATTTAAAAGTATATATTCTTTTTTTAACAAAAATCTGCTCTAACGCCTACACAATCTACATCTTGAAGGCTAGCTTCACCAATCTGGTTGCCGTATGTCCTTAAAGCCGCCCCATAAGTTCTAAGTGCAATTGTAAATTGTGTTCTTGACATTCCAACTGTTCCAGAAAAAAGAGGTAACGGATTAGTTCGGATAAAATCTAATACTCTTGTCCCATGGCTTCCTTCATGAAATCTTAAAGAAGTATCACCAGCACTTCTGTCTGAAGTGGTTGTGCCTCTTCCATAAGCAGAATCACCTCTAGTTGTGGCTCTTCTACCATAGCTCGTTCTTATGGAAGTTGAAATACGAGCGGGAACAATACTTCTTACAGTAGGTCTTCGGCCTCTTGTGTAAATTGCTCTTGGAAGTCTTACGGAAAAAGTTTGTTGTGTTTCGCCACTTGAGCCCCGAGGTACTCTACCACGTCTATCTGGCCTTATTGTTATATTCACTCCAGCAATTACACCAGTTGCACTTGTTACTCTATCTCTGCGATCGTGATTTACAACAAAGTCGTCAGGGACTGGGGTAGATATCTCTTCAATATCTTGCCTTTGTAGCGTATCTTTATTAATTACACCCCACTGCTGTAACGTATGCGTAAGCTCATGGGCTAATAAACTTTTACCTGAATATGAATTTGGATTAAACTGACCACTACCAAAATAAATATCATGGCCGTGCGTAAATGCCTTAGCATTAATACTTTGGCTCATTTGGTGGGCTTGGCTGTCATTATGAATTTTAACATTGGAAAAGTCGGTACTGAAAGCATTTTCCATAAAACTTTTAGTGCTTTTTGGCAATGTTGAGCCAGCACCTTTTGAAGCATTTAGCGAACTTGAAAATGAATTGGAAACCTGGATTCCACTAAAATTTCCAGCTTCTTTTCTCATTATTTGCTTTCGCTTTTGTTCTTCCTCACAACTGGCACATTTTCGTTGAATGGAGGCACCGATTAATGATGAAGATGATGCCATTCCTTTACTCTCTATGGAGGGCATTCGCATCACTTTATTGGCCATAGCATCAGCTTCTTGCTCGTATTTATCGCCTGGGGAGTTGATATAGAGCTTGGGATGGATGATTGGTTTAATATTTTGTAATTTTTGATGTCCCATTTTACCTATGTCTTACTGGCTCCCAAACATAATTCCAATTTGGAAAAACTGAACCTGTGGTGGTACATGTAGTATTGCATCTTGGTCTGTTAGAGCCTGGGGCCCTTGCCGTTGGGCCGCCTAAATAAGTTGCACTAGCCCAACTTAATGCAGAAGTTGGGTTTTCCATATCCCAAATTTTATACCCACCTACGTAAATGTTTAAACTTTGGATCGAAAACAATTCCTTTAAAAAAGCTGCTACAATTTCACTATTACTCATAACTAGCCTTAAATTTCGAATAACTGCTCCAAGATTTCCGTATGAACTGAGTACAATTCCTGGTAAAATACTTAACAATCTGCTCCTTTGAGTACCGCACCAGTCGTAAGAAGATTTCATCATTAAACCATAAGTTCCATAATTGACAGTGCCAGATAACCAACAGTTTGTACCCATCTGGACAGAAAAAGCACATAACGCTGGATCTTCGCATTGATCTGAAGTTCCTCTTGGTAAGCTTGCACTAGATAATCCACCACAACTTGGCTGGCCACAGCTAGGCAAGCCTAGGGTCCATCCCGCTGAAAGTACAAAAAGTCCAATTGTATCAAAGGCATCTCTATTTAGTTGCCATCTATTTGTTCCACTTATTAATGAAGTTAAAAATGGATTACCTAGTCTAGCTCCAATTTCACCTAATATACTTCTGAATGGCTCAGCCCAAGAACCCCCCAAAAATTCAGAACCCCCATCACTTCTTGGATTTGTGCCAGCCGGAACGTACGGTGAAATTAAATAAATTGAGGATGCTAATTTGTTTGTTGTTGAAAGCCCAGCAAAATCAACAGGTATTTGTGCCCAAATAGACTCTACTTGGGTAGTCACATTTGGGCCACAAATTCTGGGTGGGCTTATTATGGATGGACTTAATGAAGGTGGTGTCTGTATAGCAGGAGTTACTACAAACCCGCTTTGTTGGCCTGAATCTTCAATCCCAGCAGGCAGCGGTACTCCAGCATCTGTTGACTGCCTTTGGATGCTTAAAGTATTTCCCACATGCTGCACCGTATGCGTCAATTCATGCGCCAACAAGCTTTTGCCTGAATGGGTATTTGGATTGTATTGGCCAGCTCCAAAATAAATATCATTCCCATGAGTAAAAGCTTTAGCGTTAATGCTTTGACTCATTTTATTTGCTTGGCTATCATTATGTATGCGCACGTTGGAAAAATTGGTGCTGAAGGCATTTTCCATAAAACTCTTCGTTCCCTTCGGTAATGATGAACCACCCCCTTTCGTGGCATTTAGAGAACTTGAAAATGAATTGGAAACCGGCATTCCTCCAAATACACCTACTTCTTTTCTCATAATTGGTTTCCTTTTTTCTTCCTCCTCACAGCTAGTACATTTTCGTTGAATGGAGGCTCCGATAATCGAGGTAGGACAAGGAGGCATGCCCCCTTGTCTACTTTCAAAAGGCATTCTCATCACTTTTTCTGCCATGGCATCCGCCTCTTGCTCATAAACATCGCCTGGATTGTTTATGGTGAACTTGGGCTGAATTTTTTGATTTAAATTCAACTTTGATGAAACAGATTTTGAACTTTGCTGACTAATCATTGAAATATTAATATGTTGCCAATTTTATTTGCCTGATTATTTCCTTCGAAATATGGTTTGCTATGTAATTTGTATCACTCGATTGAAAAGGGCCCAATTTTAAATTTAGTGTATCAATTTGATGATTTCCAACCATATCTGGCAAGCCTTCTGCTACATTTTCGGCCACTTTCTCCCCTAATAATTTGCTTTGCTCCTCATTCAATCCTGGTATTTTAATTTGTAATTCCCCGATTTCAACCATTATTAAATATTTTGATACACTTGTTTGCTTAATCCTTTTCCTTGCTTAATCAATTCCCTTTCTATTCCTTTCAATATGTGGTGGATATTTACTGTGGTTTTATCTCGTCGTGATAAGAAAATAGAGGATAACACGGCCTGCTTTATTTGTGCTCCTGTTATTTCAACTAATTGTGCTATTTGAAAAAGCTGATTATTCAACCTTTCCACTGTTTCCAAGTCATACATTTCTCCAATTATTTTCTTCCAAAGGATAAAACGTTGGGCAGCATCAGGCTCTCGGAAATCGAATAAATATCGGAAACGGCGCATAAAACCGTTGTCGATATTAGATACTTTGTTGCTTGCCAAAATAATAATTCCAGGGTAATTTTCAATTTCTTGCAGTAAATAATTGGTATCGGTATTGGCATATCTATCATGCGAATCTTTAATTTCGGTCCGTTTGCCAAAAAGCGAATCGGCCTCATCAAAAAATAATACCACATTCATATTTTTGGCACGAGTGAGTATTTTTTCAATGTTTTTAGAGCTTTCTCCAATGTATTTACTTATTACCGACGAAAGGTCAATCCTGAAAAGTTCCAGTTTCAAAGCCGAAGCAATTACTTGAGCTGTCATTGTTTTGCCAGTACCGGGGCTTCCGGTGAATAGTCCTATCAAGTTTCGACCTTGTGGGAAAAGGCGTAGAGCATTTGGTTGGTCCCAAAATTCAATCCTTTCGGTTGCCTCAAAAATGAAATCTTCAATGCCTTTTCTTAATGTGTCAGGCACAACCAAATCATCGAAAGTAAAGGTAGAGGGCATCAATTGTGCCAAATTACCCAATCTTTGGCTAGAGTCGGTTCGAAGGGCATCATATGCTTGGGCTATTGTTGGGGTCATTTGCTTGCCAATCGACACTATTTTGCCTATAGTAGTTTCATGCCTAAGCACCATCTCTTCCATTTCAAGTCTTGACCATGAGTTTGATAAAGGCACATGCTTCCTCCATAATTGCAACCTTTCATCAAATGATAAATTGGGTAGTTTTACCCGAATATTTATAAAGTTTTCATCCTCTAAAATTTTACTATCACCCTCATCTACAACAAATTGCAATTGAAATGAAGGGATACTTATGGGCCAAATACTATCTTTAATTTTTTCTCCAAACCAAACAATAGTAGCTTTTGATAGGAAAGCTTGTCGCTGAGCAAGCATATAAATTTGGCTCCACCGATTTTCAGGAATTATATTGGTATCAATAGCCAACAAAGAAAGACCAAATTTTTGAGAAACTGAAGCGGCAAAACTTTTCCTACCAGAGCCTTCTGGCCCCTCTACAAAAACCCGTAGCCTATTTGCTTTTGTATCTTTTAATATCCTATTGATGTTGCTCACAAGAGGGTCAATAGGCCAATTTTGGAGCGGTTTTTGGATGGTTTGAAATGAAGTAAAGCCAAACAATGTTTCATCAATTCCATCAAGCCCCAATAACCAATTTTTTATAAATGGATCTATTTCTAACCTAGGTTGTTCCCCATTTTGAAAAACAATTTCTTTCACTAAATTCCATTTTTTAATTGGTAAATCCGCTGGTAATAAAATGGTATTTCCATATTGAAACAACCTTGTAATCAAAGTTTCTGTTACAAAACCTTTTGCAGAATTGTCTTGTAAATAGGCAAAAATTCGACTAAGATTAGGTTCAATTGCAATTGAAAGGCATGTTTGCAGTATATCCAGCTCCAATTGATTCAGACCAAATACTTCTTCTAAAATATGAAGTCTGGATTTCATATCATTATTTATTGCATTTTCAATTTCAATTATCTCATAAGAAATTTCTCGCATTTCTGGTTCAGAGGCATACCAATTTTGTTCTATTCTAGGCAAGTCCCCATCTAATAAATAGCCGTCAATTTCATGATGCACATTAAAATCACCCACATTATTTTCAGTTGCTTTTGTCCAAATATTACGCAACCAGGCCACACGCATACGTGAGCGCAATCGGATGCGTTGTAGCACAAGTGAAGCTGTGTTTTGTTCCTCCATTTGGGATTCAAAAGCTGTAGGATTTTTTTCGAAATTAATCATGAACTTGTTTTCTGAAATCTAATATATTGCCATCTTGCTAAAACTGGTGGCAATTTAAATTAAGGAATTGCAATCCAATTTGGGGGCGATTCTACACCTTTCACTAATATACGTAATGGAATATTTGTACCATGAATAGTGGTAGGTACTATCAACACAATGGTAGTTGGGCTGGTAATATTAAATTGACCCGCTAGAAGTGGAGTGGTATTATTAAAGGTCAATTTCACATCCCTGATATACACCTGCACCTCGTCATTTGAAATATTTACATGTTGAAACAATGTACCAGTAATGGTAAAATTAGTAGCCGCTATCATTGGATTTATTGCCGAAATTGTGGGCATTACTGAAAAAGGGAATACGTTTGAAGTATGATTAAAGTCCTTAATTGTACCATTTGGTAATGTTTTTTGTTCAAACAAATTCACTTGAGCCGAATATAAGCCTGGAATGATAGCATCTCCTTGATTGAGGGATTGCACTGTCATATCTATTTGATTTTCAGCAATCATAGTTACCAACCATGGTGCATCCGCTGCTTTTGAACCCGCCCAAAGTAGTGGATTTGAGAGTAAAATTGATGGAATACCAGCATTAAAACCTGAGCCAAAAAAGCTAACCTTATTGCCAGCAAAGGATTGTGCGGGCTGAATAATTACTTCCTTGGCTACTGGATCGCCCGGAATTAAATAGGTGATAAGACTCTGGCTGCTTGTTATTTGTGGGGCACCATGAACAAAAATAAAATTACCATAGGAAAGCACTCTACCGGAATAAGAGGTAGGCCTTTCTGGCTCCAAAAACACAACCGAAACCTCATAATAGGCCGATAGCCTCACGGGTGATTCGGCAGCAGCCCAATATTGTACCGATTCACTGGGTGTGAGGCTTTGGAGTGTAATTTTCAAGTTAATGTCTTTACCTGTTGAGCTGGTGGTAAGTACGGCATTGTCATGCAATGCCTTCATGGCTGAGCTCATTAAAATTTGTTCTTCGATGGCGTCTTCAAGGTCGGCTTCTTTCCAATTAGCAGATAATTGATAATGCAAATTGAGCGACATTGGGGTATGTGCAATTGGATTACCATCTTTACCTAAGGCTGGGTAATTCTTAAAATGATTGTTTTCCTGCACATGATACAAGTAAAAGCCAACACCAAGCTGATCATTTCGGAGGATTTCGGGTAAAACACGTACTGTTAAAGTAGGATCCACGGCCGTTTGAATTATCGAAATAATAGTATTAGTAACCTCATTTAAGCTTGTGAAATCCATATTTATAATTGACTTAAACCAAAGCTAAGCCTATTCATTTTAGAATAATTTGAGGGTGCTGGTTCCTGCACAATTCTATTAAAAACCTTTTGTTGAATTGGTGGTGCGGGCTGGGTAATTTCAACTGTAATTTTACCAATTACTAGCTTGGGCGCTTGGGGTTGTACATCGGTTTTTACATTCATTTGCACCTCTTGCAGCGGCTGGAGTTGGTTGTTATTACTTATTTGAGTTTTTTCAAATATTGAATTTTCTTTAATTGATGGCTCTAATTTTTGGGTTGTCTTTAATACTAGATTTTCTTTTATGGTTTCTTTTTCACTAATTTTCCAAATATCGTTTATTGCATTCGATTCAAATATTTGATTTGATACATGCTCATTTTTATTAGTTTGAGGGCTTACATTTGAGATATCAACCAATTTATTATTTTGTGTTTCAATGTTAAAATTTTGTTCAATATTTGAAGAAAATGATTTGTTACGAAAATTCGAATTAAAAATATTTCTCTCAATATTTTTTGAAAAATAATTTGATATATTGGTTGCAATATCCTTATTTTCAACGATTTGATTGCTAAAAATTGTAGAATTTCCTTTTGCTATTTCCTCCTTTTCAAAGCCATCTCCTTGAAAAGGTTTTTCATAAGTTACCCCAATTTCTGGCTCAGTATTTTGAGTAAAATCTGTGTTTGACGATAAATTAGGGGCTGCGATTTTTTCAATGCCCCTTTCTGCAATATTTGAAAAATAATTACTCATAATTTGGATTTAAAATAATTCAGAATTAATTTTTTAACAAAACAGAAAAATAATTATTTAAAAACACTTTCTTCAATTTTTGGATTGAATCATATCGAAAAACCGCTTTCTCAAACTTCGTGGTAATTCTAATATTTCATTTTTCGACCAATGATAGTTTGTTGACAGTGCGTGAATTTCATTGAAAAGTTGGGTTCTTTCTTGCATCAATTTTGTAGAAAAGAAGGTTTGAATATCAAACTTTACAATTTGTAGATGATTACATTCGGGGCAAATTGCTTGCATATCTATGTTAAGCACAGGTGCTATTTTCTCCATTTCATGCTGCACTATTTCTTTAGAGGTTTTGGGGTTTCCCTTTAAAAGGCAACCTAAATACAAATTATTTTCTGCTTCATTTTTCGATAAACCACTAATGGCAAGCTCATCATCCCCGGTTGGAAGCCGAAACGAAATATTTGTATCTAGTTGATATACACCGTTTTCGTTGGCAAATATTCGTGGCGATTTACTGTGAGTTAACAGGTTTTTTAATGCGAAATCAAGGTCAAATTTTTGCTCACAATTTTTACAAATTACGGTACTTTCTATTTTTTCCCCAAAAACTGAAATATATAATGCCGCTAAAATCTCGTCACGATCGGCGATTACAATTTGGCCAGCCTTTGGTTTATTTCCATTTTCGTTAGGCAAAATCAACTCATCCAATAAGTCCAATAGATTTGATAAATTATTTTTTTCAAAATTTAATTGAACAGCACCAGAAATAGGTTTTAAATAGATGCCAGAAAAACCAGAAGTATATTTTAGAGGAACAAATATTTTTGACATTCAAAAATTGCAAATATTGTGGTAAAAACGACTAAGTTTGATTTGGCTCGGGCACTTCAACATCCCGCTCCCAGCCCTCATTTTGCAAAATCATATGCTCAATGGCCACCACATGTGCGTTGGCATCAAGCTCTGGAAGTGCCTGATAGTCAGACACCCAGCATCGATATACTTTATATGCCTTGGCCACAACACCTTGCTCGTTGAGTAATTCGATAATGATATCCTTGCGGAAGTCTTTCAACGAAATCACAGAGTCGCCTTCAACATTCCAAACTTTTTTGGCCCAATTCTCAAACTCAGGGTCATGAGAAACGCCCCTTTCAAGGGTAATAGGCTCGAAATTCCAAACCGATGGAGTTTTTCTTGAGCTGCTTGGGTCACCACCTTCTCGATGCACCACGGGTTCAGTAGATTGCTTTAGCATGGATACTTTGCTCACACCGGCCACTACCTTGCCGTCCCAACGAACCCGAAATTTAAAATTTTTGTAAGGGTCAAAGCGATAAGCGTTGACCACAAATTGTGGAATTGCCATATTAATTTGAATTTATTTTTTTGAAAAAATATTTTTAAACTTGAAAGAGTTAGTATCTTAAAACCAACCTCAATAAAGTAAGATTAAACTTGAATTTGGCCAGTCATTTGTTGCAAATAAAGTATTACAAATTCGGCTGGCTTTAATGGAGCAAAACCTACCCAAACATTCACAATCCCCAGATTGATGTCATTTTGGGTGGTGGTTTCATAGTCGCATTTTACAAAATAAGCATCAGACTTTGTAGTGCCTTGAAAAGCTCCCTGACGGAACAAATTATGCATAAAAGCACCCACATTCAACCTGATTTGGGCCCAAAGAGGTTCGTCATTTGGCTCAAAAACTACCCATTTTAATCCACGATAAAGGCTTTCTTCTATAAATAAGGCAGTTCGGCGAATAGGAATGTACTTGTATTCGGAGGCAAAATCGTCATCCCCATCCATGGTACGGGCTCCCCAGTTTACTATTCCATTAGGGAATATTCTGATAGTATTAATGCCACGAGGGTTAAGTACGCCATTATCAGCATCACTGAATTTGTATTCTAAGCCACTTACACCCAGTAAGTTGGCCTCTGTACCAGCTGGTGCTTTCCATACACCCCGGCTTCCGTCTGTTCTAGCCATTAAGCCTGCAATAGCGCCTGCCGCACTAACCTGCACTGGTAGGCCGTTTTCCAAAATAGTAAGCCGTGGGAAAAACACAGCCCCGAAATCATTCACAAGACCATTTCTCAAAACATTAACGCCATTTACAGGATGAGTGGCTAGTTGTACTGTAGTCCAAGAAGCTTCAGGATCCATTATTAAAAAAGCTCGTTCTTTTTCACAAAAAATACTTGCATTCATCCAAACCGTTTTATGATCCATAAGAGCAGGTATAGGAACTGCTGGTGGCACTACAATTTGAATATTATTACTTTTAGGCAAAATCATCAAATTAAATAGATCGACTTCTTTTTCTATAATTAAATATGCGGCATCATAGTGAGCCAATGTTATATTTAATCCGTTATTTCCCCCACCCAATCTAAACGGTGCAACCATTGGGGCAGGCAGTAAAGGTGGAACTGGGGGCGCTGGAGATGCAAGTGGCCTTACCAAATTTGGAATAACTGGTAAACTAAGCACTACCCAAGGATAACTTACATAATTAATTACAAATCGTGAATGAGTAGGATTCATACTCAAACCTGTCCACGTTTGAATATCAAATGGCGTTTCAACAGTAGGGCTTACAACTTCAACTCTAAATAGTCTTAATGTAAATAAGTCTGGGCCTTCATGAATAACATTTATTCTGATTGAATCTCCAAGCAAACCCAGGTATTTTGCAGTAATAATTAATGTACTTGTAGCGGGTGCTGATAATAAAGTAGTTGTAGATGCAACAGGAGCATTTGCTAATCGCATGACATAGCATTGAGTGCCTCCATTTAAAAAAAACAGTTTGACCGACCTAGACAAATCACCATGTGAATTATCATTTGTAAATGTTCGGGCAAATTCGGTATAGTTTAAGCACAAAACTGGCTCGTTGACAGGCCCCCAAACCGCCTGCCCAATAAATACTGCAACAGAAGTGCTCACTCCTGCAATCGTTCGCACCCCGCTTGGTACTTCTTGAACATACACACCGGGATAAGATGTTTGTACTGCCATAATTTAAATTATTTTTAAGATGAGAAATACATAAATATTGAAAT
The DNA here is from genome assembly GCA_031383555.1 of Cytophagaceae bacterium. Lineage (GTDB taxonomy): Bacteria > Bacteroidota > Bacteroidia > Cytophagales > Spirosomataceae > JANMZR01. Next base: position 49,071 of record JANMZR010000100.1, read on the forward strand.
ATATTAATTTCAATATGATTTTGAAATGAAAACGGATTTTTTGAAAACGGATTTTTGAATAAAAAAAGGCGGATTTTATACGGCTTCGCCGACCCAAGTTACATTTAACTGTAACAATGGAAGGAAAAGCAAAATTTTTGATTATTGAGAATTAATTGCGGTTAGCGTCTGGTTTTTTCTATTGTTTAATTACGTTGGTAAATATATACAATAAAAATGTTAAGTTCAAAATATAAATTGTTATTTCTATTTAGCGGTAGTTTACTCTACCTAAAAACTAAATAACAGCCTAGAAATGGGCAAATTAAAATAATACATTAGAAATTAGAAAATCAACGATTTCTTCCTTTTTCTATCGAACCCGATACCTTAATAATTCTTAACTTTTTGATTAATTATTGTTGCCTCTCCATCATTCACTCCAGCAATAATACGGTTTGCTTTATTGGATTTTATAGATGACAGACTTCTAATATTACCTTTTAAATTTAAACCACTTTGTGATTGTGTTGAATATTTAAAATTTCCTTTACCATCGCCCAACAATAACACCCCATGATTGGCAGCGTACCTTCCGAATTTGATTCGTATCCAGGTGTCATTCCCAGCCATAAGCATATCTTTTTTGCCATCATTATTAAAGTCGTCTAAAACAATACCATGTACAGTGGAATATTGGGCCTGAATCGGTAAATTTCGTTTAGTGAAACCAGCTTTACCTTGGTTTTCCAAATAAACAGTTTCCATGGTTTCAGCTTTGAGCTTTTTGGCATCTTTAAGTTGCTCTGCTGTAAACATATCTGTCAAAGTAGCTGTGGCATAGGTTTTGTATTCAATAAATTTTTTCTTTAAAAAAGGCATAGGATCTACCATATCATCACGAGAGTTCATTGGGTAGGAAACTCCATCAATATAATAGCTCACAACTGGTATAATGGTTTCATTTTCAGTAAAGTCTTTGTAATGAACGGTCATGGGCTCTTTTTCACTTACTTTAAATTGTGTATTGAGGCCGCAATTTCCTATTACCAAATCCAAATCACCGTCATTATCCATGTCAGAAGCAGCAATTTTGTTCCACCAACCTGTACTAGCAAAAGGTATATATGCTGCGGATTTATCGATAAGTTTGCCTTTTTGATTGATAAAAACTTTTATTGGCATCCATTCACCTACTATCACCAAATCAGGTTGTTTATCGCTATTTAAATCAAGCCATAGGGCGTCCGTTACCATGCCAATTTGGCCAATATCCGAATTTGTGTTTTCAGTCATATCTGTGAAACTCCCTTTCCCGTCGTTCAACAAAATATATGAGCCGGGCGTAATTGGGTAGCTTCTTGGTACTAGTCGACCGCCAATAAAAAGATCTAAATCGCCATCTGCATCAATGTCAGCTGCTTTTACACAACCTTTACTAGCCAATAATTTGGGGATAGCGTTTTCCTTTTTTGTAAAATTGCCCTTCCCATCGTTCAAATACAATCTATCTTGAAGCAGCGGGTCATTTTCGGCATATTCATAGCCGCCAGCAGCCACATAAAGGTCCTGATCACCATCTTTGTCAGCATCAAAAAAAGTGGCAGCAACATCTTCACTTTCAGCATCTTTTGCAAATATCGGATTTAGCTTTTTACTAAAATTTCCAGTGGTATTTTGCAAATATATTTCTGAGGCTGTTCCTCGGGCACCACCAATAAAAAAATCGTCGAGACCATCTTTATTCACATCAGCCACCTCAATACTTGGCCCTTGGCGGCTCAAATAATGCGGAAGAAGTGATTGAACAGTGAAATCATTGAAAAGATTTTCTTTATGAACTACCTCTTTTAAATTACTTTGTGAAAAAATTGGCTTTAAATTCGTCCTATTTCCATAATTCCATATTTCTTGGGCATCACCAATTTTTAAATGTATCAGTTTATTAGGTTTCAAACCAACTATTTTTTGAAAATTATCATTTGGCCAAATCACAATTAAAGAATCAACTAAAGTGTTTTTACCAATTCCAAAGTTCAAAATTGGGTCATTTGACGACTGGAAACCTCTAACAGGCGATTGCTCTTGGTACATTAATTGGCCACCAGCATACACTTTAACTTTAGCGCCTATTCCTCTTTTATTTAGTTTTCCTCCGTCTAATTCTATACTTAAATAGTTGTTTTTAACCAATTTTTCTG
>JANMZR010000434.1:0-2579 GCA_031383555.1 Cytophagaceae bacterium
GGCTTGTATTCTTGAAATAAACCCAGATGGCTCAGGTGAAAAAGTATACGCTAGTGGCCTACGTAACCCTGTTGGTATGGGATGGGCACCAAGCACAAATGCCTTATATACAGTAGTTAACGAAAGAGATGAATTGGGTGACGACCTTGTGCCTGACTATCTCACGAGTGTAAAATCAGGTGGATTTTATGGCTGGCCTTTTTCGTATTTTGGGCAAAATATCGACCCTCGAGTAAAAGAACTTCGGCCAGATTTAGTGGCTAAAGCTATTGTACCAGATGTGCCTTTGGTCTCACATACTGCCTCACTTGGCTTGGCTTTTTATACAAAAAAAGTTTTCCCAAAAAAATACCAAAATGGAGCATTTATAGCACAACATGGCTCGTGGAACCGCTCATTGCTATCTGGTTACCGTGTAGTATTTGTTCCTTTTGTAGGCGGAAAGCCCTCAGGGCCGTCTGAAGATTTTTTAATTGGTTTTATGGCAGATGCAAAAAAGAAAGTTTATGGCAGGCCTGTAGGTGTAACCGAATTGCCAGATGGGTCACTTTTAATTACTGATGATGTATGTAATACTATTTGGAGAGTAAAAGCAAATTAGGCATGAAATCTTTAAACCAAAAACTAATTTATTTGTAAAATGAAAGTAGCTGTTTTCAGTACTAAACCCTATGAAAAAGAGTATTTCGATAAATACAATTCTGATGCAACTCATGAATTGGTATATTTCGAAGCCTCCTTAAATGAAAATACAGCCAATTTAGCCACTGGCTTTATTGCTATTTGTGCATTTGTCAATGATAAATTAAACAAACCCACTTTAAAAATCCTTAACGACATTGGCGTTCGGTTAATTGCCCTTCGAAGTGCTGGTTTTAATCATGTAGATTTAGAAGCCACTTCAGCATACAAAATGACAGTTGTAAGAGTACCAGCCTACTCGCCTCATGCAGTAGCTGAACATGCAGTGGCTTTAATTTTAGCATTAAATAGGAAAATCCATAAAGTATACAATCGTGTAAGAGAAAATAACTTTTCATTGGACGGGTTAATGGGTTTTAACCTTTTTGGTAAGACTGTGGGGGTTGTTGGTACAGGAAAAATTGGCTCGGCTTTTTGCTCAATCATGTTGGGTTTTGGATGTAAAGTAATTGCAAATGATTTAGTTGAATCGTCAGAATTAAAAAACAAAGGTGTTATTTATAGCACTTTTGATTATCTATTGGCAAATTCTGACATAATTTCATTACACTGTCCCTTAAATCCTCAAACTAAGCACCGTTTTAATAGTATTTCATTTAATAAACTCAAGAAAGGCACTATGCTTATTAATACAAGCAGGGGAGGCCTCATTAATACTGCACAAGCAATAGAGGCTTTAAAATCTGGCATATTGGGTAGCTTGGGAATTGATGTTTATGAGCAAGAAGAAAATCTTTTCTTTAAAGATTTGTCAAGTGAAATCATTAACGACGACCTCATTGGTCGACTAATGGCTTTTCATAATGTGCTAGTTACACCTCATCAAGGTTTTTTTACACATGAAGCCATGGAGCAAATTACAATGATCACCTTAAAAAACTTTACTGACTTTGAGCTTAGCCATAAGAGTGAAAATGAGGTGGTTTTTCAAGAAAAAATACAAATAAAACATTCTTTAACAGTTAAAATTTAATAAAATGAATATATTAATGGTATTAACATCTCATAGTGAATTGGGTAACACTGGCCAAAAAACTGGCTTTTGGATAGAGGAATTCGCAGCCCCCTATTACGTGTTTCAAGAAGCTGGCGCAATGATAATGATTGCATCACCAAAAGGAGGGATGCCACCTATAGACCCCAAAAGTGATACACCAGAAAGTCTGACCTCTGCTACCATTAAATATAAAAATGATAGGGCTTTACATACTTTGCTTGCCAACACCCACAAGTTGGCAGATATGCGAGCCACAGATTTTGATGGTATTTTTTACCCCGGTGGCCACGGACCTTTATGGGATTTGGCAGGTAATACAGATTCGATAAAGCTTTTAGAATCGTTTTGGGCTTTGAGAAAGCCTGTAGTTGCCGTTTGTCACGCACCAGCAGTTCTTTTAAATGCTAAAAATTTACTTGGCCAACCTATTGTAAGTGAAAGAAAAGTAACAGGCTTTAGTAATTCAGAAGAAAAAGCTGTAGAGTTGGAAAAAATTGTGCCCTTTTTATTGGAAGACGAACTAAAAGCTAAGGGAGGTATTTACTCTAAAAAAGAAAACTGGGAATCATATATTGTAACTGATGGCCTATTAGTTACGGGTCAAAACCCTGCTTCATCAGAAGCCGCAGCCCTTGAATTGATTAGGATATTGAATAATTTTGATAAAAAAAACACCTAAGTATGCTTTTTTTTGCTCTTAAAATTTGAGTAAAAAGACTATGATTTTGAGTAAAAATAAGTATAATTTTTAAGAATCAACGCATCTCTTTAGCATTAATAATTATTCACCTTTATTTTACTTTAAATACCAACCTATGAATATTATAAGTTTTTTTTAAGTACATGACAAAAATTGGTACAAATTGATTTCCATTCGATT
>JANMZR010000445.1:0-7498 GCA_031383555.1 Cytophagaceae bacterium
TACTGAAAGTTTAGAAAATATTTTGAAAAGACCTTTTAGTTTTATTTACATAAAAATCACTAGAAAACTCATATTTTATTTCAAAAAAGAATGAAACGAAAACATTGATTTATAAATACGGAAATTAAAAAATATTTAAATTATATAATTAACCCCATATAAAATCAAAAAACTCCCCCATCAGGGGCTGGGGGGCTATTTAAACTATGAAAACAATAAAAGGTCCAGCTATATTTTTAGCGCAATTTTTAGATAACCATGCACCGTTTAATACTTTGGATAAGATATCTGATTGGGTGGCTGGCTTGGGTTATAAAGGTATCCAAATCCCAACGTGGGATCCTCGGGCAATTGATTTGGAAAAAGCAGCCACATCACAAACTTACTGTGATGAGCTAAAGGGCAAGTTAGCCGATAAAGGCTTGCAAATTACGGAGTTATCAACCCATTTGCAGGGGCAATTGGTGGCAGTAAACCCAGCATACGATGCAATGTTTGACGGCTTTGCACTAGATAGCGTAAAAGGTAATCCTAAAGCTCGCACCGAATGGGCTGTAAATCAGTTAAAATTAGCCGGAAAGGCTTCTCAAAACTTGGGGTTAACAGCGCATGCAACTTTCTCTGGAGCCTTACTTTGGCATACCATGTACCCATGGCCACAGCGCCCTGCTGGTTTGGTGGAAATGGGCTTTGATGAATTAGCTAAACGTTGGTTGCCAATATTGAATCATTTTGATGAATGTGGCGTAGATGTTTGTTATGAAATTCACCCTGGCGAAGACTTGCACGATGGCATTACTTTTGAAATGTTTTTGGATAAAGTAAAAGGCCATAAACGAGCTAATTTATTGTACGACCCATCACATTTTGTATTGCAATGCCTTGATTATTTGCAGTATATAGATCTTTACCATGACCGCATTAAAATGTTCCATGTGAAGGACGCTGAATTTAATCCAACTGGTCGCCAAGGCGTTTATGGCGGTTATCAAAACTGGGTGAATCGAGCAGGCCGTTTCCGTAGTTTGGGTGATGGACAGGTTGATTTTCCATCCATTTTCTCAAAGCTTACACAATATGGTTGTGATGTTTGGGCTGTATTGGAATGGGAATGTGCTATCAAAGATCCTGTGCAAGGAGCAGAGGAGGGAGCTCCATTCATATCAGATCATATTATCCAAGCCACTTCAAAAATATTTGATGATTTTGCTGGTAGGGGAGCAGATTTGGAATTGAATAAGAAAATTTTGGGGCTTTAATTCTCAATTAAAATACTAAACGTCGGCAATGCAAAATCAATTTTGATTAGCTTGTCGACGTTTTTTTACAATAATGTTTTATTGCTTAATTATTTGAAAAATAAATAATTAGCAACTTTTTTAACTACTATAACAAATATAAAAATCGTGAAAAAAGTTATTCTTTTTATTTTAATCTCATTCCCTTTTTTATCAAACTCACAAGATTTCCTTCCACCATTTGAACGTTTTTCAAGTAAAAAAGATGATATTCTTATCTTAAATTCAGGAGAAAAAATTCTATTTTATTTAGACGATTTAGATCGTAAAAAAGGGTTAATTACCAATGTTGCTGGAAAAACTATGGCTGGGAAAAAATTTGAATATGAAGCCGACCAAATTAAAGAATTATATTTAGTACCATCAGATATGGCAAAATTAGGCGGCGCTATGAAAGCTACTCGATCAGTTTTAAAAGCCACTCGAACTGACTTAAAAGAACTTAGTCGTGAGCACGTGCAATTTTTCCAACAAAAAGTAGAAGACCAAAAAAAAACCACATTGTTGCAGTTGTTAAATCCTGATTTTCAATCAAAAATGAAAATATACGACAATCCTTGGGCCGCAGAAACTATGGGGCTTGGTTTTGGTGGTATCCAACTAACAGGAGGTATAGCCAAATCTTATTACGCTGAATATGAAGGCAAAACGGTGAAAATTTTCAAACGAAATTATGAAGAACTTTTTGCGGAATTGTTTGCCAACTGTCCTGCTGTTTTGACCAAATTTAAATCCGCCGCATGGCGTGACTTGCCAGAGCATTTAAATGTTTATGAGGATAATTGTGTGGAAAAATAAAAATATAATGAGATGTAAGGGCATACACTTGCGGAGACCCAAATTTTAGAGTATTATTATTTTTGTAAGGGGCGTGCCCTCGTGGCCGCCCCTAACATAAGAAAACAACCGTGTTGAATTCTCAAAACCGAAAACAACATTTTTCTATGCCCAAAAAGGGCGGCCACAAGGGCACGCCCCTACTGAGTTCTCATTCCAATAATTTACCTTTTTCATTTGAAATTCTTTTGAAATAACTTTTAAAAAATATGACCAAATCAAATTATTATCCAAAAATTCATAACCGCAAAAGCCAAAGATTGAAAGGTTATGATTATTCAAATGAAGGATTATATTTCATTACTATTTGCTGCCAAAATATGGAACACAGGTTTGGTGAAATTATCCAAATTGAAGGTGCTAATAAAGTAATAATGGAATTTAATGGAGCAGGGGAAATGATAAATGTAGAATGGTCTAATTTAAAAAACAGATTTCAAAATATAGAACTACACGAATTTCAAACCATGCCAAATCATTTTCATGGTATAATTGAAATTGTTGAAATGGATGGGCGGCCACAAGGGCACGCCCCGACAAATAACAATTCCCTCAAAAACAAAACAATTAGTGATATGTTGGATGCATTTAAATCCATAACAACTTTAGGATATATTCGTGGCGTAGATGTGTTGGGTTGGGATAGATTTGATAAAAAGATTTGGCAGCGAAATTTTCACGACCATATCATTAAAGATGAAAAAGAGTACATCAGAATTTCAAATTATATCGTCAATAATCCTTCAAGTTGGGAAAGCGATAAATTTAATCCTAAAAATCTATAAAAATTCAATTGGAAAATTACCAAACCCTAGTAAAACAATTTATCAATTGCACCCTCCCAAAATCCGAATGGACCCACGAGGCCCATTTGATTACATGCGTGTGGCATTTAGAAAATTATGACCAAATGAAAAGTATTTGTTTTTTAAGGTCAAGAATAATTACCTTTAATCATTCTGTTGGCGGTCAAAACACAACTACTGGAGGCTACCATGAAACACTTACCCAATTTTATGTGAAAATAATTGAACAATTTTTGAAAAATTTGGACAATCCAAATCTGACTTTTGAAGAAAAATGCGAAAAATTACTCGAAAGTCCGATTGCAAATCGTGAATACCCGCTAAAGTATTATACAAAAGAGCTTTTATTTTCATTATCTTGCAGGGCAACTTGGGTTGAGTCAGATTTGAAGAAAATTTAATAGGCAATTTGCATTTAGCAATTTCAAAATTAGAAATAGAAATTAAAAAAAGAAAATCGATAAACAATAATGCTCAATTTTATACAAAAATGAAAAAAACAACAATTTTATTCTTATTCGTACTCTCATCTTCAACTGTTTATGCACAAAATAAACTTACAAAAGCCGAAAAAAAACAAGGCTGGAAATTACTTTTTGATGGCAAAACAACCAATGGGTGGCATACTTATAACAAAACCTCAATTGGCGAAGCATGGAAAGTAAAAGATGGTGCTATTATGTTTGATACTACTTCAAAAGATGGTGGGGATATTGTAACTGACAAAAGTTACGATAATTATGAGTTTTCTGTCGATTGGAAAATCTCGAAAAATGGCAACTCTGGATTGATTTTCAATGTTAAAGAAGACCCATCTTTAAAAGAAACTTACTTTTCGGGGCCTGAGTTTCAAGTGGTTGATGCTGGGCACCCTGATGCAAAAATTTTTAAACATGCCGCCGGTGATTTGTACGATTTAATACCTTCAGCGAAGCCTGTTGCCAAATATGGCGAATGGAATACAGCAAGAATTGTGAACAATAAAGGTCTTTTGGAATTATTTTTGAACGGAACAAAAGTAGTGGAAACTCGTATCGACAATCAAGCTTGGAAAGATTTGATAGCGGGTTCAAAATTCAAAAAAATGCCAGAATTTGGCAAATATTTAGGTGGAAAAATTGCATTACAAGACCATGGAAATGCGGTTTGGTTTAGAAATATTAAAGTCAGAAAACTATAAAAAAGAATGTGGAGCATAGATACGCTATGGTTTGAGGTGGCAATTGTAAGTATTGTAATAGCCTTAGGGAATATTTTTTTTGGGCATTTTGAAGAAAGGTCACCACGATTCCGGAAATTTTTAAAATATATTGTTTTACTAACTGTTACCCTTTCATTGTCATATTTCACAAGCAGAACATTTGCCATGTGGTTTTTGGGCGCTTGGCTAATTCCTCTGGTTTATATTCATGGTTATCTACTTCCCAAAAAAGGAATAAACGGTTGGACGGCTGAGCCTAAAGATAAATACTATGAATTTAGAGGTTGGGATAAGGATATTTTTGGAAGAAAGAAAGAAAATTAAAGACTTATTGTCATAAAGACACAAAGACACTATTGCCTATAATTCAATTAATTATAATTTATAACTTAGGTTAGCCGCCTTAAAGTTATTGGCTTTTAAATGATTAACTTATCAATGGTTTACCTTTTAAATTTCAATATAAAATGATTTATATAAAAAATAGAAAAATTGTACTTGTTATCTTTTTAGGAGTGATAATTATTTCGATTAGCAACGCACAAACTACTCCCAATCGAGTGCTTTTGGCCATTTCGAAGGCTAATCATACTTTGGCGGTTGTTGATCCGATTTCTTTAAATATCCTTTCTAAAATCCCTGTTGGGCAAGACCCACACGAAGTAATCGCCTCCACTGATGGTACAAGGGCTTATGTATGTATATATGGTGGTGGTATTTTTCATGAAATAAATGAAATTGACCTTTTAGAAAAAAAGCCAATCCAAAATATCGATACAAGGCCGTTGTACGGACCACATGATATCACTTTTGTAAATGGAAAGGCATGGTTTACCGCCGAAGGGTCAAAAGCCATAGGACGACTTGACCCAAAAACTGGAAAGCTAGATTGGAGTATGGGTACTGGCCAAGAGCGCACGCATATGCTGTATGTTTCACCAGATGAAAAAAAGATATGTACCATAAACATAGCCTCAGGCACTGTAAGCATTTTTGATAAAAAGATAATAATGCCAGGAAACATTGCCTCTACAAACGCAAAACCTCGGGAAGAATGGAGCCAAACCTTGGTGCCAGTAAGTCGTGGCTCTGAAGGCTTTGATGTATTTGCAAATGGAAATGAATTATGGACAGCCTCGGGTGAAGATGGTGCCATTTCAATTGTAGATTTAATCAATAATAAATTCTTATCAAAAATTGATGCTAAAGTGCTAGGAGCCAATAGATTAAAATTTACTCCTGATGGCAAGTTGGCATTTATTTCGAGTTTGCGAACAGGCGATTTGGCAATACTTGATACTCAAACTTATAAAGAAATAAAAAGGCTTGACCTTGGGAAAGGCGCAGCAGGGATATTAATGGATCCTGTTGGAAATCGTGCTTTTGTGGCTTGTTCTGCTGATAATTATATTGCGATTATTGACCTGAAAACCCTTGAAATTACCGGGCGGTTGGACGTTGGCGGTGTACCTGATGGCTTGGCGTGGGCAATTAGGCCATAAGTTTGCAATTAGACAAACTGCAAATTGTACAAATCGGCATACCAGCCCTCTTTTTTCAAAAGCTCCTCTTGTGAGCCTTGTTCCTTAATTTCGCCCTTGTCTAATACTATTATTTTATCGGCATTTTGTATAGTGGAAAGGCGATGAGCAATCACTATGGCCGTTCTACCCCTCATTAAAGTGGATATAGCGTTTTGAATCATTTCCTCAGTCTCAGTATCTACCGAAGAAGTGGCTTCATCCAAAACGATTATTTTTGGATCATGCACCATTGCCCGCACGAAACTAATTAATTGCCTTTGGCCTACCGAAAGTGTAGCGCCTCGTTCCATAACGTTATATCCGTAACCACCTGGCAGCCTTTCTATAAAATCATGCGCTCCAACTAATTTAGCCGCTTCAATTACTTTTTCCTTAGAAATCGATTTGTCGCCTAAAGTAATATTATGTAAAATGGTATCTGAAAATAAAAATACATCTTGCAAAACAACGCCAATATGTTTTCTGATTGAAGAAAGTTCATAGTCCTTTACATCAACATTGTCTACCAATATTTGTCCACTATTTATTTCATAAAAGCGACTTAAAAGGTTGATTATGGATGACTTACCTGCACCCGTAGCTCCAACAAAAGCCACAGTTTCTCCTTCATTAACCGAAAAACTTATATTTTTCAATACAAATTCTTCATCAATATAGGCAAACCAAACATTTTTAAACTCTACTTTGCCCTTTAAGTTTTTAGGTGAATGAGTACCATCATTTTGTACAAACTCATCAGAATCTAATAATTTCAATATTCTTTCGGTGCTTACAATACCCATTTGAAGTGTATTGAACCGATCGGCCAGCATACGTATTGGTCTGAAAAATAAATGAGTAAACATAATAAATGCAGTGAGTGTGCCCAAAGTCATATCGGCTTGCAAAATATGCTTCGAACCGTACCAAACAATCAAACCGGTACCTAATGCTGAAATCAAATCGGCCATTGGGAAGTAAACCGAATAGGCCAAAATTGATCTGATATTTGCATCACGATGCTCCTCATTTATTTTTACAAACTTCTCATATTCAGGCTTTTCAGCATTGAATATTTGCACAATATTCATCCCAGTAATATGTTCTTGTACAAATGAATTAAGTTTGGCCACTGCCAATCGAACTTCATTAAATGATTTTTTTATATATTCTTTGAAAATATAAGTTGAAGTAAGCATCAAAGGCACTGTGATTAAGGTAATAAGTGAAAGCCGCCAATCTGTGTAAAACATCACGCCAATAATCAAAACCAGCTGCATAATATCACCAAATATTTGAGCTAAGCCATCTGAAAACACATCAGAAAGAGTTTCTATATCGGAAACTGTACGAGTTACTAACCGGCCAATTGGCGTTTCATCAAAAAACTTGAGCTTCAGTTGAAGTATTTTCTGATAGAGTTGAATACGAATATCTCTTATAATAGTTTGACCTAACCAGCCTGACAGATAAGTAGTTAGAAAGTTGAGAATACCTTGAACAACTAAAACGCCAAGCATAACAGAAATCATAATAGCCAAACCATTATAATTACCTGATATAATTTCGTTGTCAATAGTTCTTCTGATTAGTAAAGGGTTCAGGGGTATAACACAAGCCAAAAGGAGGATGATAAATACTAGCAGCCAAAAGCGGGTTCGGTAGGGTTTTGTGAAACTAAATATTCGTTTTAGTATTTTTACATCAAAAATTTGTCCGCTTTTTTCTTCCTTTCTGGCCATGATGCAAAATTACGATTTTTATAGTAATTCTCAAGGATAGATGCAGAATCCTAATTAAATTCAAAATGTTTTTTAACAATATTGTTTCGAT
>JANMZR010000449.1:0-20987 GCA_031383555.1 Cytophagaceae bacterium
ACCCACGTTGGGCAATTTTGAAAAATTTAAAATAGATTAAAAAAATAATTATATATAAGAAATGGCACATGTGCTCTATGTCTTAGGTGGATTTCACCAGTTGTAGCATCTATTGCTATTGTTTTTGGAGTAACAAAATCATGACTTCTGCGCTTGTCACGTCGGGTTGTTGAATGTCTTCTTTTAGGATGTGCCATTTCTTATATATAATTATTTTTTTAATCTATTTTAAATTTTTCAAAATTGCCCAACGTGGGTCAATCACTTGGTCATCAATTTTTTCTGTATCATTTTTTAACGTCGTATACACAATAAAACCTTCATTTTCAATCTCCAAATCTTGACCCAAATACCGAGGATGAAGTTTTTTCATTGGTATTGAAAGGCTTATCAATTCATAAATTTCTTGTGATAAATCTATAGTTTGGGTATTTCTATTAATTAATTTAATACCGTCGGCAAGCTCTTCATTATGCTCTCCAAATTTCAAAATAATTGATTCTTTTGTTGAAAAGGGAAAATCAAAAAAATCAAGACTTCTATCACATTCCAAACTTAAAGTTCCTTTTAGGTCGAAAGCCAAATTAATCATCGTTTCCGACTTATTCAATTCAATTTTGGCAAAAAAAGTACCGTTATTTACAGCTTCCATCTCAAAATGTTCGAAAAACTCTTTGTCGCCTTCCATTTCAAAGGAATAAGACTTGTTTTCCATCTGAGCAATACTAACTATGTATTTTTTCAGTACTTTCAATGTGTTTGCTTTTTGGACTGCAAAATTACGCTATTATTTTTATAAAAACTAAAATTGAATTAATAAATTTTTGAAAATTATAGGCTAAAACCTTAAAGGCAAATGCTAAGTATAATTTCATTAATAAAATCAAATATAAAATAAAGTTAATATAAATTTTGAGTTTCATTGTTGGTTGAATTAATCGTAATTTTATGAGCTCGAAACCTAATACACGACTCATTGTAAATAAATATTAAAGACAAATAGGTAGGCAGGCAACAAGAGCAAATGCATTTAAAACCTCAGTTTACGCAGCCCGTCCAAATCCTTTTCACTAGGAAAAGGACTTTTGGACTCGAATTATTATCATTTTTAGCAAAAAAAGTATTAAAAATTTTAAATGGGTTTGTTCTAGCGAGCTAAACTAAATTTTATTAGCAAAATAAAAAAATAATTTTGAAAATTAAAGAAGCAGAGTACCTTATAAGCAGTGCATTGGTGAGCCAATGCCCAAAACCCGATAAGCCTGAGTATGCTTTTATTGGTAGGTCAAACGTTGGTAAGTCGTCGTTGATAAATATGATTTGCAATAAAGAGGGCTTGGCCAAAACCTCGCAAACACCTGGAAAAACCCAGTTAATCAATCATTTTTTAATTAATAAAACATGGTATTTGGTTGACTTACCTGGCTATGGATTTGCAAAAGTGAGTAGAACTGAGCGTGAAAAGTTTGAAAAGATGATTAATAATTATCTTTTTGAGCGTGAAAACCTAATTAATACCTTCGTTTTGGTGGATATTAGGCATAGTCCTCAAATGATTGATTTAGAATTTATGGAAAAATTGGGTACCAATGGAGTACCTTTTTCTATAATATTCACAAAAGCCGATAAACTTTCAAAGCTCCAAGTAGGGAACCATATTAACGATTACACCCAAAAAATGCTTGAAAGTTGGGAATCGATGCCTACCTTTTTTGTGAGTTCGGCCTCTTCAGCCTTAGGAAAAGAAGAAATTACTGAATATATCCAATCATTACATCCGCTTTTTAAGGTATAATTTTCGTAATTTTGTGATAAAAAAAATCAAATAATATTTCAATCTTAAATATAGAATATCTGCGAAATGAATAATTCATTTCAAATTTGAAACGATTAATATCAACAATGGAAAAATTAAAACAGATTGCTCATATCTCAGGAAAACCGGGGCTATATAAAATTATAAAACCAACCCGCACGGGTGTAATTGTAGAGACGCTTGATAGTAAAAAAGAAAAATCGGTGGTCAGTAGTAATGCCAAAGTTTCGGTGTTAAATGAAATTTCTGTATTTATGGAAGACCATCAAGATAGCTCGAAGCCACTAGCCCAAATATTAACCGCTATAAATTTGAAGTATGCTGAAGGCCTTGATTTCACGCCTAAGGACCTATCTGACCAAAAATTAACGGAAAAATTTTTAGAAATCGAGCCTAATTTTGATCGGGAGCGTGTTTATACATCTGACATAAAAAAGATATTTTCATGGTTTGGTATACTGAGAAGTACTATGTCTGAAATATTTGAGGAAATCGCCGAAAAGATAGAAGAAGTTGAGAAACCTGAAGAAATTGCTGAAGCAAAAGAAAATATTGAAAAAACTGTAAAAAAGGCTAAAAAGAAGGCTGATTGAAAGTAAAAACAAAAAAATAGTTTTATAAAAAAAGGGGCAAAATGCCCCTTTTTTCGTTGTTTTTATTAAAAAAACTGTTTGTTGAAGAAAAATTACTCCACCACTCCAATTTGTACAGTATTGGTTTTCAAGCCTTTATTAGCTGGCATGCCTAATGTGGTGATAAATGTATCTCCATTTTTTAGTTCGCCATCACTTTTTAAAATATCTGTAAAATTTTGAATCATTTTTTCTATAGAATCTATTTCACCATCATAATAATAAACTTTGGCCCCCCAAAGTAGGCCCATTAAGGTTTGTGATTGCTTATTATTTGTAAAAATGTAAAGGCCTGCTTTTGGTCTATAGGCAGATAATTGAAAAGCCGTATAACCAGATTGTGTAATGCACAATATTGCTTTGGCTTCGGTGTCACGGGCAAGTCTACATGCACCAGCAATCATACGGTCATTCAAAGGATTTGCAGATTTTTCGCTGATATAGGAGTGATTTTTAAAGTATATAGCGGCTTCATCTCCTTTTACTATTTTTATGCTATTTTGTTGATATTCAACCGTTTCAATAATATGCGCCATTGTTTTTACCGCAATTTCAGGGTATTTACCAGAAGCTGACTCAGCTGAAAGCATAGTAGCTGAAGCACCATCTAATACCGCATTGGCTACGTCAGATGTTTCGGCACGAGTAGGAACAGGATTGTCCTTCATACTCTCCAACATTTGGGTGGCTACTATTACTGGTTTGGCTGCTTTTATACATTTGGCTACCATTTCTTTTTGTAAATGTGGCACCATGGCACCATCCAATTCAACACCCAAGTCACCACGTGCTACCATAATTGCATCCGTTACTTCAATTATGGCATCAATATTAACAATTGCCTCTGGTTTTTCTATTTTGGCAATTACTTTGGTAGTTTTACCAGCATCAGCAATTAATTTTTTTACATCAATAATGTCTTGAGCAGTACGTACAAATGAAAGTGCAATCCAATCTACATCGTAGGCAAGGCCAAACACCAGGTCTTCACGATCTTTTTCTGTAAGGGCGGGTAATGAAACTTTGGTGCCAGGGAGGTTAATTCCTTTTTTTGACCTTAAAATACCCCCATAAACTACTTCAGTTATTACTTCTTTCGTCGCATTATTTACGGAAATTACTTTTACCTCCAAATTGCCATCGTCCATCAATATTCGCTCACCAGCGTTTACATCTTTATACATGGAGGTATAAGTAGTGCCAACTTTTTCGGCCGTGCCTAAAAGTTTATCATCCATTGCAAAAATTAATTGGTTTCCAGCGATTAATTCAACACCGCCATCTTTTTGGTCTTCAACCATTTGGGTACGAATTTTTGGCCCCTGCAAGTCTTGAAGAATAGTCAAATTAAGATTATGTTCTTGATTAAGCTCACGAATAGCTTGGATACGAAGAAGATGGTCCTCATGTGTGCCATGCGAAAAATTAAGTCTGAAAATATTGGCTCCAGCGTGTGCCAACTTCAATAACATTTCTTTTGAAGCAGAAGCTGGGCCTACTGTAGCAACTATTTTGGTTTTTCTTAAATAAGACATTTGGAGAAATTTCGTGTTTTAAATCACTTAAACTTATTTGCAAATATAAGGCTTTAAGCTAAAAAACGAGTTAATTATGAGTTTTAATAAAACGAAAAAAAACCATACTTTAATAAAAATATGGCTTTTTCGATTAAAAATATTATTTGACTATGAATTATAATTATTCAACATAACAGGCATAATGAGCATGAGTATATCTTCTTTTTCAGATTGGTCTTGAGGAATAATCAGACCCGCTCTATTAGGTGCCGACATTTCTAAGTTAATTGCTTTGCATGAAAGATTACCAATCATTTCGGCCATAAATTTAGAATTAAAGCCTATTTCCATTGGCTCGCCAGTATAGTCGCAAGCCAATTTTTCATTGGCCTCATTTGAATAGTCTATGTCTTCAGCGGAAAGCATAAGATTGTCATCAGCTAATTTTAAGCGAATTTGGTGTGTTGTTTTATTAGAATAAATTGAAATTCTTTTTAGAGCATTTAAAAACTCCATACGGTTAATAGACAGCACATTTGGATTTTGAGTAGGGATAGCATTGTTGAAATCGGGGTACCTTTCATCGATTAACCGACAAAACATTTGAATATTTCCAAAACTAAAACATGCATGCGATGTACCGAAGTCAGCAGTGACTACAGTATCATCAGCTGGAAGAGTAGCTTTTAGTAAGTTGAGTGCTTTTTTAGGTATGATCAGATTTGTTTCTACTTTTGACTTTACATCGTTACGAATGATACGCACCAATTTGTGGCCATCAGTGGCAACAAAGGTAGAGTTTTCGGTATTTAACATCAGATAGATACCTGTCATGGCTGGACGGAGGTCATCACTGCTAGCCGCAAAAATAGTATTTGCAATAGTTGATCCTAAAGTATTTGCGGCCATTTCAACGGATAGATTTTTGTTAACAGTTGGTGTCTTAGGAAAATCGATTGGGTTTTCACCAGCCAATTTATAGCGACCGTTTTCGGTAATTAGCTCTACTCCAAAGGTATCAGCATCAACATTAATTGTAATTGGTTGCTCAGGAAGGCTTCTTAATGTTTCTAAAAGTAACCGAGCTGGCACTGCAATAGTACCATGATCTTTGGTGTCAACTTCCAAACTGGTTATCATTACCGTTTGCAAATCTGAAGAAGTTGCAGTGAGTACTCCGTCTTCAATTTTAAATAGAAAATTTTCTAAGATAGGTATAAGGGTATTGCCGCCAATTACTCCATTTATAGCTGATAACTGTTTTAGTAATAGCGCAGAGGATACTGAAAACTTCATTTGTATTTTCGATTAAATTAATTTCAAAGAAATGGGGTTATAAAAACGTGAAATTAGGCAAAACAGAGGTAGATTGCAAATTATTGTAAGAAAATCGACCTTTTTGATAGGGATTATCGGTATTTCTTTTTCATAAAAATTGAAAAAATTAAAGCCAAACTTGCCAAAATAACCATTGGAATTATAAGATTTATAGCTTGCCAATAAGTAGAATTCTGAGTAATTTCAATTTTATCTAAAGGCCTTAGTTTCACTATTTTATTTCTAGTGCCAATAATACCATCAGCATCCAAAAGATAATCTACAGCATTTTTAACGAAGTCCTTATTAGCGAAAGTATATTTTGAGTACCTATCAAAACCAATTGGCATTGGTTGCTTCGATTGTGGATCCACTTCGTTGGTTGGCAAGTCTGAATCAGCGCAAATAATTATTTTTGAAGGTTTATCTTTTGCTTTGAAAGTGCTAAAACGAGGGTCACTTGGTAAAATAGAATTAGAAAAAAAGCTCTCAAAAGAGCCTTCGATCAAATAAGATATAGTTTTTACGCCCGCATTTGGTATATTTTGGTCAAAGTTTTTGGAGGCTATGTTATATGAAATAGTAGCGGGTGTATTTAATATTTGAGTATTGTCAGAACTTTGCAAAAGTGGAGTTTTTTTAATATTTGGAGCCAGCACAGTGTCTAAAGTACTTGCATATTTCAAATATATTGCGTCCAAATTTCGCACAATTGGAAAGCTGGAAATAGAATTAATTATAGGAAAATAAGGCCATTGTACCAATGATAAATTAGGATTTTCACCAAAATTCCCAACATTCATGGGTATCGCAGCACTTCGTTGCATGTCCTTTAAAAGATTGGTATTCAAGCGAATACCATATTTGAAAAACATATCTTCCAAATTTACTGAAAATGGTTTTGCGTAATTCCCTTCAAGTCCTATTGAATCTATTTTTACGGGATCGATAAAAAAAAGAGCCTTACCTCCCTTTATAATAAACTGATCAATTTTATATTTATCTTCCTCTGTAAAAGCTTTATCAGGTTTTAAAACAAATATTGCATCGAGGCCATCTAAAGTAGGCGAAGCAGAAAGATCAACCGGAAATAAATCATAACTTTTTTTAAGAAGGCTTATCAAGTCTATTTGCCTGATGGCAGGTAGCGAGCTATAATTTACAAAAAAACCTATTTTCTTGCGTCCAGCTTGGGTAAGCTCTTTTATGGCCGCAGCCAGCTCAAACTCAACCTCTTCGGTTGCTTGGTTCAACTTTTCTTGTGGACTAATCAGCTTATTTCCTTTCAATAAAAGTATTGGCAATTCCTTTGATTGATAGCTCATTATAGCACCAGGTAATATTAATAATTGGGTGTTTTTACCCTCCTTTTTCTCAATAATATTGGTAGGAATTATTCCTTTGCCAGATAAATCTGCAATTATTATTTCTCGCTCTTTCTCGTCCTTATATTCTTTATAAATATCAATAAATCTGTAATTTATTTTATGGTCTGAGATAGATTGAAAGTCGTCTAGGGTTTGTTTTATGGCCAATTCTAATCGTTTAAAGCCCCCAGGAAGGCCGCTACCAGTTAAATATACTTTAACAAAAACATCAGAATCGATATTTTTGAGCATTTTTTTAGTTGGCTCTGAAATGGTATATCGTTTTTCCTGGGTAAGGTCAAGCCGAAAATTAAATAAATTGGAAAGGTAGTTTACACCAATGAAGGCAACAATTAAAATGAGGATATTAATAATTGTTTTTTTCAATGTAATTGCAATTGATTGTTTAAATCTAAATTCCCTTTGACTTCGCTGAGGGAACAGCTTTGAATGCTTTATTCAAAAAATAAATATACTGTAACCGTATGGCTTTTAAGTTTTTCAATACCATCTAAATAAGATTTAGAGGCATCGGGTAAAAACAAGTTTTTTAGGCCGTGGCTAAACCTCAGCTCACCTGTAAACTTACCAAACTCAAGATATTGTTCAAACCCAAAGCCATACTCTAGGCAAAAGTCAGCAGTTTTAGTTGGTAGTTTTGTGATTAGGTTCTTTTGCCCTTTTCTTATATTGGTTTCCACCAAAAAGTTGCCTCCTGCCACCATGTACATGCGTGAGTTTTTCCTCCGTTCTGACTTGTATTTTAGTAAGACAGGAAATTCAAAGTAATCTAGATCACGACTATTTATAATATTTGGCTTTCCAAATAGCTCATAATCAATCTCTTTGCTACTAATATTTATACCGGGAGTTGTTCTTATATCAAAACGTTTATTCAAGTACCTGTTTACTACCAGGCCAACTTTAAATGCAAATTTCGATGGAGAAGTAATTGAAATAACTTCATCAGCAGGGAGTAAAAATTTCTCAGAATGTTTTACATTTAGCCTTGAAAAGCCAGTTCCAAAGTAAAAACCAAAGTGAATTTCTTTATCGTCGTAATTTTCAAGAAAGCGTCTGTTGTAAACCTTTGTTTGTGAAAAAAGTGATAGCTGGGTTAGAATAATGGCAAAGAGAAGACTTATTTTTCGCCAATGTAAATTGAACTTATACCAAAAGTTAGTGGAATGCATTTTGTATTTTTAAATCCTGCTTTTTGAAATATATTTAAAAAATTGTCGCCGTCTGGAAATACCTTAACAGAAGCTGGCAAATACGTATAGGCCGATGAATCTTTTGAAACTAATTTGCCAATTGTTGGCATTATATTCTTAAAATAAAAACTAAATATTTGCTTCATCGGGAAGCCTTTTGGTTGAGAAAATTCCAAAACCAAACATACACCACCGGTTTGTGTAACTCGATACATGTCAGTAAGACCAGCTAATAAATTATCGAAATTACGTACTCCAAAACTAACGATTACGGCATCGAAAGTATTGCTTTCAAAAGGAAGCTTTTCACTATCTGCCACTTGAAGTGTAATAATATCTTGCTTATTTTTAGCCTTTATTTTAATTTCTCCAACTGCCAACATACCTTCTGAAATATCAACTCCAATTATTTTCTCAGGATTCAAAGCTAAAGCCTCAATAGCAAAATCAGCAGTGCCAGAAGCTACGTCCAATATAGTTGTTGGCTTATACTTTTGCAAGAGTCTGATGGCTTTTTTTCGCCAAAGTATATCGATACCTAAACTAAAAAAATGATTGAGAAAATCATATTTACCTGAAATGTTATCAAACATTTGAGCTACTTGTTCTTTCTTACCTAGCTCCAGCTCTTTGTAGGGTACTATTTTTTCCATTTGTAAATTTACGAATTAATTGCTTTAGTTTTTGAATTTACCAAATATCTGTTCCACGGCGATAAATCGGTATTGAAACATTTCATCAAACTGTTTTTTTACGAAAAGTGCATTAGCAATACTCCCTAATGGACCAAATGGCAGCACATAATCGACTATATCGGTCATTTCAACACCACCCTTTATTTCTTTAAAATGATGCTGATGGTGCCACATGGCAAAAGGACCAAAGCGTTGCTCATCAACAAAATACTGATTGTCAACCACATGCGTAATTTCAGTCATCCAATCAATTTTAAATCCCATTAATGGCGATACTTTGTAAGTGAATATTTGACCTGGATACATTTTTTGACTAATCAATTGTTGAGAAGTAGTTACAAAACCCATATATTTCGGGGTAATTTTCGAAAGATTGGCTGGTGACGAAAAAAAATCCCAAGCAGTTTCCAAACTAACAGGGATTTTCTGTACGAAACTTATGTTTTTAAATTTTGACATTTTATCGGATTTGGTATGAAATTAAAACTTGTCAAAATGTTAATTTGTTTGAAAGTATTTGAAGCAAAGAAGTTAAGAGGTTTAAGGAAAACTTTTAAATTGAATTAAGACAAGGGGCATATATCTTGGCAAGAACAAGTCCCTTTGCCAATGAGCAAGCACTTTTCTACCTTTCAGATAACAAAGAGGCTTTGCCAAATTGACCCATTGCTTTTTTCAAAACCTCATCGTTTTCGCCCATTATCTGGGAATATTCATTGTTGAGGCCATTTTCATTGGTTTTTTTATGGAAATAATACCTTGCAATATTAGCCTTGGCTTGTAATTGAATATAGTTTTTTGATACTAATTTATCTTTTTCATTCAATTTTACACCATCATTTTTGGCCATCATTAATAAATCATTGTATGCTTTATCAGTGATTTCAAAGGTTTTGTAATAGGTGTTGAAATTATATTTCTTCAACAAGTCTTTATTGTTTTTTACAAAATCAATGGCATAGGTTCTAATGGTACCTTTGCCCCAAATATCGTAAAGCATTGGCGTATAATAGGAGGTATCACGAGGTACAAAAAGGTCTGGAGTAACCCCGCCTCCATCATATACTATACGGCCACTAGCTGTTTTAAACTTTTGTGATTTGTTGTTTTTAATGCTATCTTCTTTGAAAAATTCACCTGATTTAAGCCTAGCTTCGTAGTCCTTTTCGTAACCTTCTTCGTTGCCCATCACATAAGGCTTTTGGACACACCGACCAGAAGGAATATAATACCTCGAAATGGTTAATCGTAATTCAGAGCCGTCAGAAAGAGTTACTGGCATTTGCACTAAGCCTTTCCCAAACGTCCTTCGGCCAACAATAAGCGCTCTATCATTGTCTTGAAGTGAGCCTGCCACAATTTCTGAAGCCGAAGCTGAACCTTCATCAACTAATACAACAACTTCGCCTTGCTCAAAAATACCATCGTTCCCAGAAAAAGTTTTTTTATCATATTGGGTTCCTTTACCATCAGTATAAACAATAAGTTTTTTACCTCCAATAAACTCATCAACCATATCTGTAGCACGGTCCATATATCCACCAGGGTTTCCACGCAAATCAAGAACTAACTGTTTCATTCCTTGATTTTTCAATGATTTTAAGGAAGCTTTAAATTCTTTAAAAGTAGTTTCGCTAAACCTATCAACTTTAATAAGGCCAGTATTATCGTTAATCATATAGCCAGCACTCACTGAAAATGAAGGGATTCTATCTCTTTTTATGACAAAACTTAGTAAATTTTTCTGTGAATTTCGCTTGATTAGCAGCTTAACTTCTGAGCCTTGTTTACCTCGTAAAGATTTGAATATGAGCTGACTATTAAGTTTTGGCCCTGTGAGATTTGTGGAATCAGCCTTTACTATTTTATCTCCACTTTGAATACCTGCTGCCTCAGACGGACCACCAGAAAGTGGGCTAACTACTACCACACTGTCTTGGTAAACATTGAATTCAACACCAATTCCATCAAAGCCTGCCTCCAAAGGTGAGCGAGCCAATACTGCATCTGATGAACTAAAATACGATGTGTGAGGATCAAGCTTTTCGAGCATTTTTGAGATGGAAAAGTCCACCAGGGAGTCGGTGTCAACACTATCAACATACGAGCTTTCTATTAGTGAAAGTACCTCTTTATATTTTGTATAGCCTTTTATTAATGATCCAATGCGATATTGCCCCCCAAATAAAGTTGCCCCAATAAATAAGCCGGCCGCTAGAGAAAGGCCTATTATTATTGGCATTCGAACAGTTCTATCGTTGTTATTGGGTGTATTGTTTATATTATTCATGTTGTAGGATATTATTAAAGCTTTTCTTATTTACAAAACTCAAAAATCTTTATTTGTGTCTATTTATTTAGGTTTGGGAAGGTATGATAAAGGGCAAAATCAAGTTCTTCTTGCCCAAAATTCTTATTTACAAAACGCAAAATCTTTATTTGTATCTATTTATTTAGGTTTGGGAAGGTATGATAAAGATCAAAATCAAGTTCTTCTTGCCCAAACTTCTTATTTACAAAACTCTAAATCTTTATTTGTATCTGTTTATTTAAGTTTGGGAAGGTGTGATAAAGATCAAATTCAAATTCCTCTTGCCCAAACTGAAATAAATCAAATAAAGTTAACATATATTATAATTGGAATATCAATATTACAAGATTTTAGGCCTCATTTTGTAACTTTGTGGTATGGCTAGAATATTTGCAATTGATTATGGACATAAACGTGTTGGATTGGCAGTAACCGACCCTTTGAAAATAATCGCTTCCAGTTTAGAAACAATTTCACCAAAAGAATTATTGCCTTATTTGAAAAAATATTTACAAAAAGAACAAGTAGAAACTATAGTTGTGGGCATGCCTACCAGATTGGATGGAACAGATACTAATATTACAGCTTTTGTAAAAGGGTTAACAAAATCGTTAAAAGATACTTTTCCTGAGGTAGAAATTCTAAATCATGACGAACGATTTACCTCAAAACTAGCTTTAAAGTCGATGATTGATTCGGGTTCATCCAAAAAAGATAGACGTTTAAAAGGAAATATCGATATGGTGTCAGCCACCATAATATTACAGTCATATATGGAAAGTGTTGAATTACAAAGTAAATATTAAGGATTGAGTGTAAACTTCAACCCCTAGATGCCCGCTTTCGTGTTGAGGGAGGTAGCTTTTTGCCACTGAGCTTAAAATTATTGACCCAGGAAAAATTTAGAAGTAGACTAAGTTTATTAATTAAAAAATAAAATAGAAATAGAACAATGATATTACCAATTGTGGCTTATGGTGACCCAATATTAAGAAAAGAGGCCAAATTTATCGAGAAAAATGAAATTGATTTGGAAAATCTGGTAGCCAATATGTACGAAACCATGTATGAAGCGGCTGGTGTTGGTTTGGCGGCGCCACAAATAGGACTTGACATACGGCTATTTATTGTT
The DNA here is from genome assembly GCA_031383555.1 of Cytophagaceae bacterium. Classification (GTDB taxonomy): domain Bacteria; phylum Bacteroidota; class Bacteroidia; order Cytophagales; family Spirosomataceae; genus JANMZR01. The sequence goes on from JANMZR010000449.1 coordinate 12,002, forward strand.
GACGGGCAACCCCTCAACGACAAAGAAACTGAGCAAGATGAGGATCAAAGTTTGATTGGTTTCAAAAAAGTATTTATAAATGCCGAAATATTGGAGGAAGATGGTGACGACTGGCCTTTTGAAGAAGGCTGTTTGAGTATTCCAGGTATTAGGGCTGATGTATATCGACCAGAAAAAGTAACTATACGCTATTTTGATATGGATTGGGTGGAATATACTGAAACCTATATTGGTATAGCAGCTCGTATAATACAGCATGAATATGACCATATCGATGGTATATTATTTACCGATTATTTGCCCCCATTGAAAAAAAGAATGCTTAAAAATAAATTGGCTGATATTACAAAAGGAAATGTTTCGGTTGATTATAAAATGAAGTTTTTGAGGTAGGTTAATAATTCACAAAACCACTTGGCGAACCTCTTTTAGCCAACTTTAATTCTTGAAGAATTGATGATCGGGCCCGGATTTCAAATGAATAGGCTCCTCCCCTACCTCCGTATGCAATTGGCGTCCAGTTGAGGTTCATTTGCCAGCAATGTAAGTCACGGGTGATGGCTAAATTAGTGTAGGTAAGCGAATGAGACACAAAATCATAGCCAGAGTTATAAGTCATTTTCCACTTTTCGGTAAGGCTCAAATCGCCATTAAAAGTAAGCGCTTGCACCACTTGACTTTTGGCAAAACCAATTTTAGTGTAGTTAAAGTTATAGCTTAATTGCAGCGACCAAGGTATGCTAAAGTCGACATATAAATCAGGGTTTTTGTTTATAAATTCTATTTGCTCATCGGTTGCATTCTCACTTTTTTTCTTTTTTTCGGCTTTTTTAGGCTGAAAATTTGTGCTCAATGCAAAGTTAAAATTTGCCATTGAGGCCAATCCTTTTCCCTCGCTTACTAAAAATTTATTTTGCCTTCTACCCGTCGAAAAAGGGTCATCTTTATTATAATAATACTTGTCCTTGTCAGTATAAGAATACGGGTCTAAAGTGGCTCCTGCATTTATATTAAATTTCTTAAAAAGTTGGGAATTGGCACTAATACTAATGGTGGAAAGATTGAAGGAATCGGCAAGAAAATTATAGCCACCATTTAAGCTAAGGTTGTCCAAAAGTGAAATTTTCTCCACATCTTTTTTAGCAGTATCTGATTTTGCCTTTAACTTAGCTTCAATGGTATTGGCTATTGAAAAATTAGCCGAACCTACTTGTCCAATAGAAGAACTCGCTCCAACATAGCTGGAAAGCCTTCTAGTATCCCCTCGTTCATTAATTTGTACCGTTTGAAATTGACCCTTTTTGGGATCAGAAAAGTCAGGTGAATAGGAGAAACTTAAAGAGGGCGCCATTGTATGCCTAATGGCTTCCATGCGACCTTTTTTAAATCGGAAGGTTCCAAAAACTCGGGTGTTCATACTTGCGTTAAAGCTGTAAGCATTTACTGGATAAAAACCAATACCACGAGTCGTATCAATTTTCACATAAAGCGTATCTTGTTCAGTGATATTCGAATATTTTAACTTTTTGGTATATACATTGCCTTGCATACTTACACTTGGTGTAAAGTTTAAGTACTTTAATATCTTGAAGTTAGGTAGCGTAATTGGTATTTGATAATTAACTTGCGGCTGTGATTGGTTCCAAATTTGCTCCCAATATTTGAACACATTTACCCCCACTTTTTGGTTGTAATAGGGATCTAAATTAAACTTTTTATCATATTCCGTTTTAGGCGTTACAGGAGCAACTAATACTGATTTATAAATTCTGTATTCACCATAACCACTCGTTTGTTGGGTACGAATATCATTAGTCAAGTCAACATTACCATTCATAGAAAAACCTACTCTAAAAGTCTCATACCAAGCCTCTTTTACTGCATTTTTTCTTTTGAGAGGTGTAAATTGGTTAATGGATAAATTAGTGCCTAGCCCTCCCTGGTATACTCCAGTAACCATATTTTGAGAGATCCTGAAATTGGTTCCCGCTGTAGCAATATTGCCAAAAGTTTTATTATAAGAAACAGATGAATTGGACGTACTTTGCAAATATTGTTGCGTATTTACAGCCTGCCTTGTGCCAAAGCCTGTACTTTGTAAACCAACTGATGCTGAGAAACTTGAAGTACCTCTTGGCACTGGCGAATGGCTCCAGTCTAAACGAAAATCTTTAGCCGCAGGGTTTACCGAGTCGATATATTCATCACCTGTTTTGTTTTTATTGAAGCGAAAGTTCAAAGTACCGCTGTACCTGTACTTTTTAGCATATTGACTTTGGATACCCAAGCCCCAGCCACCTTTGGAATAAATATCACCAATTACAGCAGTTGTAATGTGCTCATTTACAACAAAATAATAACCACCTTCTCGCAGAAAAAAGCCTCTGCCATTGGGTTCCTCTCCATAGGTAGGCATGAGTATGCCTGAGCGACCTGTCATTTTGGGTTGGTAAAATGGGAAGAAACCAAAAGGGAATTTAATAGGCAAAGGCACGTTGCCAACTACAAATGTGAAGGGCCCAGCAATAATAGATTTATTGCCATTTTTTCCATTTACCATCTTTATTTTTGTGGCTAAAATATTAAAGTGAGGATGCTCCAAATCGCAAGTTGTATAGGTTGCGTTGGTCAAATACATGTTTTCTTCCTCATCTTTTTTTACTCTTTCCCCTTGCACATAACCCTCGTTTTGAGCTGTGATAATGGCTCTTATAAGTCCACGGCGGCTTTTGAAATTATATTTTACAGTGTCAGCATTATAGCTCGTACCATCTTGTGTGAATATTGGATAACCAACTTTCTTTTTAGTAGTACTATCTGTTTTGCCCACCGCAAAAACCTCATTACTTTTCCAATTGAGGGTAATAAACTCAGCTTCCAACTGAATATCACCATAAACAACTTTCGAATTGCCAAATAAATAAAGTGTCTGATTTTCCTCATCAATAATGGAAGAGTCTCTGGCTGAGTACTGTACTGTGGTCTGCAAATCACCTTTAACGGTATCAGCGACTGCTATTTTTAGGCTGCTTAAACTGTCTTTTTGGTTTATTATTTTTGTAGAATCTACTGACCTAATATTTGAGAGCGGTTGGGTAGAATTATTCGTATTGGATATTGTTGTAGTTGCTTTAATAGGAGGCTTTTTACCTTTAAATATCTGACTATTAATTGCACTCGAAAAGCAAATGATTGTGAAAATCATTAAACTGAAACGGGCTATTAATAATTGTACTTTTTGTTGCATCATTAATTATCGACCTTCATATATTTAATACAGAAGATATATTTATCTTTGCAAAATTAACGTTAATACGCCAAAACCTAAGATTCCATTTTAAAAATAATGTTAAAACCTGTTAATTTTCTAGTACTAATTTTTGTTTCAATTTTCATTTCTAGTTTTACTTCGAATTTTCAAAATGAAGAAGAAACAGTTAAAAGAACTATAAAAACTATTGTAATTGATGCTGGTCATGGTGGAAAAGACTCAGGATGTAACCAAGGCACTGATGCCGAAGAAAAGAAAATCGCCCTTAAAGTAGCTTTGGCTGTTGGTGAAAAAATTGAAACAGAATATCCTAAAATAAAGGTAATTTATACTAGGAAAAAAGACGAATTTATTGACTTACACGAGCGATCGGCCATTGCCAATAGAAATAAAGCCGATTTATTTATTTCAATTCATTGCAATGCAAATTCCAATAAAAAGGCCTTTGGCTCGGAAACTTACGCCATGGGAATGCATAAAACTGAACATAATTTGGCGGTTGCCAAGCGTGAAAATGCAGTTATTTTGAACGAGTCGACTGAAACTCGAAAATATTATAAAGGCTTTGACCCAAATTCACCATTGGCCTATATTATGTTGAAAAACCACCAAAATGCTTATATAAACACTTCGCTTAATTTTGCTCAAAAAGTTCAAAAGCAGTTTAAAGATACCGCTGGGCGAACGAGCAGAGGCGTTCATCAGGCAGGCTTTCTGGTACTCTGGGAAACAGCCATGCCATCTGTTTTAATAGAAATAGGGTTTTTAACCAACGAAAAAGAAGAGAAATATTTAAAGTCAGAGGATGGACAAAGTGATATTTCTAAATCAATATTTTTGGCATTTAACCAATTTAAAAAAGAAATTGAAAGGAATTGAGTATATTTAAATGTTTGATGTAAGATGTTAGATGCTCGAAATTATAATTGAAACACTAAGATCTAAAAACCAACCATCATTATCGAATAACTAACATCGAAAAAAAGAATGACAATAGGTAAAGAAACAAAAGTAGGTATTTTGGCATTGGTTACTGGAGCCATGCTATATTTGGGATTCAATTACTTGAAAGGCTCTGATGTGTTTTCAGGCATGAATGAGTACTATATAAAATACCAAAATGTTGATGGGCTTGTAACCTCCAATGCTGTGATGCTCAATGGCTTACAAGTTGGAAAAGTGCAAAGCATTGCTATTATGCCTGAAAGAAACAATGAACTTTTGGTTACAGTTTCTATCAATAGAAAAATACAAATTGGAAAAGGTTCCTCCGCTTCATTGGCAGACAATGGTTTTTTAGGAGGGAAAATGATCAATTTGTATCTGATAAATGGAGTAGCTTTAAAGAATGGCGATACTTTAATATCCAAAACTGAAATTGGAATATCGGCATTGATAAAAGAAAAAACATTGCCAGTCATGAGCAATGTGGATACTTTAATAAACAAGCTAAAAAATATTGCAACAAAATTTGACAGCACTGGTGTTTATATAAACAAATTACTAAAAACTTCCGATAAATCAATTGCAGCTTTGAATAGCTCAGTGAGTGGTACCATTGCAGAAAACAGAGAAAACTTAAAAGGAATTACATCCAATATCAATACTCTTTCAGCCAGTTTAATTGAAACCGAAAAAGGAATAAAACCATTAATGGGCAAAATGAGCGGAGTTGTTGACTCGCTCAATGCACTGAAGCTGAGTGAAGCAGTAGCGAGTACCAAAAAATCCTTGGCCACACTCCAAAACATAATGGGCGACTTACAAGCAGGAAAAGGAACCATAGGTAAGTTAATGAAAAACGACTCAGTTTATATGCATCTCAATAGAACTATGGCCGACCTCGACCGACTGTTTATTAATCTAAAAGACGATCCAAAACGCTATGTACATTTTTCTTTATTTGGAAAAAAGGATAAAAAAGCAAAGTCAGATAGTTTGAAAAAATAAATTTTATCATGGACTTGAGGCTTATAAATCACGGTTCACCTGATTATTTGAAAATGGTGAACCTTAGAACCGAAATTCTTCGAAAACCTCTTGGCTTAGTTTACACCCAATCACAATTAGAAGCTGAATCATCAGATATATTAATAGGAGCCTTTGAAAAAGAGGAAATTATTGGTTGCTGCCTATTAACCCCAAAAGAAAATAATCAATTACAGTTAAGGCAAATGGCGGTGGCTAATTCTGTTCAAGGAAAGGGAATTGGCCGTAAAATTTTGATTTTTGCAGAAGAAATTTGCAAAGATTATAAATGTAATTCCATAGTGTTGCATGCACGAAATACCGCTGTCGATTTTTACAAAAAGTCTGGCTATCAAGTATTTGGTGAAATGTATTATGAAGTGTCGATACCCCATTATTCTATGGAAAAGCAAATAGTCTAATCGTTTTTTCATCCTATTTTTGTCCAAATTTTTTCAAAAATCCGCTTAAATATTTCCTGAATTGACTGCAAAAATAGTTAACTGTAATTATTTGATTTACTAGTTTTGCATTATTTTACTGCTTCACCACCAGCACATTAAATATTTCAGTAGCGGGAATTACTCCACCACTTTCAGTATAAATAACCCAACTGCCACCTACAAATTTTACATAAACAGGCGTTAAAATATTGGCAGTTACACCATTATGTGTCACAAAAAGCATATCTGATGCAGCATTGGCCAAAGTGGTTATATTTGAAATGGTTATTGAATTGGCTCCTGTTCCCGTTACTTGAAAGGCAGTGCGTTTTGTGCCTGATACTTTTAAGCTGGCGTTTTCAAGATTAACGCCTACACCTGATGAGGCAGCTATTTTAATGGCATCACCTTGGCCAAATTGGGTGAGCACCATTAAATTGTTGGCGTTGGCAGCATTTAAGTTTTCGATGCTAGCCGTTGTACCATTATTGCTTCTTGCGATAATTCCACTGCCCAAATTGGAATAAGCGAATATAGCATTGCCAGCACCCGATATTGCCTCTATACCTGTTGCATTGGCCGACTCTCCTTTTATGCCTGTGCCATGAATGGTATATGCTTTCACCCCTGTGGCCCATTCTGCATAACCATATACACCTGCTCCTGCGCCATTTGAAAATGTCTCGCCCAACACCCCATAACTTTCAGTAGAACTGATATATGCCCCATTTATTCCAAGTCCCCCGGCTTTAACCTCTAATGCGGCATCTGAAGTGAAAGGACCAATTATTGGAACGGCATAATTTTTTAAAATTCGCACGGTATTACCAGCCACTGCATCACCACTATTTGTATGGAAAATTGTCCCCCTAGGGCTTCGAACATCAAGCCCATAACTTGGATTATTATGCCCAATGCCTACATCGCCAGTGTTGGAATTATAAATATTATTGCCAGAAACAGCCCAAACTGATGCACCGGCAGGTAAACTTTGCCAAGTTGCATTGCCATTTACATCAGAAGTAAGTACTTTATTGGCACCTTCCGAAATACCATCCAATTTTAAAGGCCCCGAAGTACGCAAAGCATAACCCACACCGCTTGTTAACATTGCTCTTACTGCTGTGCCACCAGTAGAATACGCCCCGACAGCTATTGCACCATGCCCACCATTGCCCAATACACCAAAACTATTACCAGGCTCAATAGATGATTCGGTATTGGCTCGGAGAGAAAGGCCACTTATTGCAGCACCTTGTGAAGACCTTATTTCACTATAAATATTGCCAAATGGTACATTGGCTGTTTGATTATAATTAACAGAAAATATTGATGCTGAGTCTGATGCAGCAGTATGCACTCCCAGTTTTGTCTTAAATGGATAATTATGAATGCCAATGGTTATGGGGCCATTTTGGCCGATGACCATTCTAGCTTTATTACCAGCGGAAAAAATTAAATCGGCTTGGCCAAATGATTTTGACTGGATAAAAAACAGGATGAGTAAAAATAGATATTTACTTAATTCACTGAAATTCAATTTGTTGATGAGATGTCTCATGATTGTATATTTTGAAATTATAAAATAATAAAAACAGGCATTTATTGCCAAATATAGATAAATATGTTACATTTTTTTCCGTTTAACACAAATAAATCAATATTTAGCTATAATTATTTGGGGTAAAATACTAAAATATTTATCAAAGGAAGAAATCGTTCAAAGCGATTTCTTCCTTTGAATTCAAACTCAAAAACTATTATCTTTTTTGGAATTCACTCCACTAAAAACTTAGCCTCAGTTACATGATTTAAAACCTGAGGCGGAACATCTCCCTTCACCAATTTTTTAATTTGATTATCTACCAAAATAATCAAATTAAAACTCACTTTTGTATTTAATCGATTATTTGACTCAATGGCGATTTTAGCGGAAAATGGCTTCTTTGTAATGACTATTTTTTTTGAGCCCGTTTTAAATTTCTCCCAATCATCAATAACCACATCTGAAGCTGGCGCATCGGTATAGGTGATTTTTACAGTTGTATTACTTATCGGATCCATTTGGTATTCAATAGAAGTGCCCACCATTTCTTTATTACAAGAAATTGCAATTATAATCAAAAAAAAGAATACTATTTTTATAAAATCTTTACAAGTAAAATTGAAATGGTTTTTTGCCAGAAAATTAAACAAAGGCTTATCTAGTAGGCTGTATTTCATAAGTTTATTAAATTTTAAATAAAAATAATCAATTAAATATTTTTTGATGTTTCATATTACTAAAACCTATTAAATGGTCGAAATATCCTCCATATGGGGGATTGTAATAGATAAAATATTACTTTACTTTTATTGAATTATTAATGAACAATTTAAACCTAAAAAACGATGAAAAATTTATTCAATCTATTCAAAAACAGCCTTTTAGTACTGTCTTTTTTATTTGCAGGTTGCAATAAATCTGGTGTTTCTCCAAAACTATTGGCCATTGGCGATAAACACCAAGGTGGCATTGTAGCTTATTTATTGCTCACTGGCGACCCAGGTTTTGATGCAAAAACGCAGCATGGCCTAATAGCTGCACCTACCGATCAAGGCACTAATGTTGAGTGGAGTATATTTAGCGTTGAAATCGGCGGCACTTTGGCCGCATTGGGTACAGGTAATGCCAACACAGATAAAATTGTGAAAAATCAAGGGGAGAAAGATAGAATTTATGCAGCCAAACTTTGCTCCGACTTCACCTTATCGGGTTATAGCGATTGGTATTTGCCAAGTAAAGACGAACTACATAAATTGTATGAAAGTAAAGATAAAATTGGCGCATTTGCTTTGGAACGCTATTGGAGCTCGACAGAAGAATCCACCAATACTGCTTGGCGTGAAGATATGGCAATGGGTAAAAGAGAAACCAATACCCGCTCAAGTAGATATTATGTAAGGGCAATACGGAGTTTTTGAGTTTTTTTTATAATCAAATAATTATGGTACCAAACTTATTGTAGTTGGCGATGCTGGTGCTCGAATTTGGAATCCCAAAGGTTCTAATCTAAATAAATTCCATTACTTGTAATCGTCGGCATACCTGAAGCAATATTAATATCGGTAGTCAAATTTATGGAACGGTTCACCGTAGCGATAAAACCAAAGATTATTGCAGACCATTTTCTATTTTATAATTTCGGTTAAAGGTTATTTAATGAGGCTTTGTTTAATTTAATATATGTTAAAATGCAAAACCCACCCCGCCGACTGCGTCAGGCACCCCTCCAAGGAGGGGATTTGGCCAATCCTTCCCTTG
>JANMZR010000040.1:0-4565 GCA_031383555.1 Cytophagaceae bacterium
ATATTTAAAAGAATTTATGCCAAATTTATCGAAAAGGAGCTATCAAGCAGAATTAATTGACGACTTAAACCTTAGTAATGAGGCGCTTAGGCAAAATTTGGAGGAATTAGCTACTATAAATAAATGGCTGGGGGGCAATGAAGTTACTACAAATGGACTGGCAAGATTACTTGGGAATAGTCATACAGTGAGCCTTTTACCAGATTTAAAAATTGCTGATATCGGCTGCGGTGGAGGTGATATGCTAAAATTAATGGCCAGATGGGCAAAAAAACATGAAATAGATGCCAGTTTTATCGGTATCGATGCCAATCAATTTATGATTGATTTTGCAAAAAAAAGAACTGCCGAATACTCAAATATTAGTTATATTAAACAGGATGCTTTCTCAGAAAAACTAAAAGATTTGGAAATAGATATTGCCTGTATGACGCTTTTTTGCCATCATTTCACTGAAAATCAGCTGATTGAATTATTCACAAATTTACGGAAAAATTGTAGTATTGGCTTAGTAATTAATGACTTACATAGGCATTGGTTTGCATATTATTCTATAGCCTGGCTAACGGCTTTGTTTTCAAAATCGTATTTGGTAAAAAACGATGCTAAGCTTTCGGTTTGGCGAGGGTTTCATAAAAAAGAGTTAATAGAAATTTTGCAAAAGGCAGGTTTTGAACATTTTTCAGTGAAATGGCGTTGGGCTTTTAGGTGGAGATTAGTGGCGAAATGTGGTTTGTAGTTTGTAGTATTTTGTTTGTAAAAAAGTCCTATTAGATTAATTAGAAAAAACAATATGAAAATTAAATTCTTAATTCTATTTTTAATCATCTCATTTTCAAGCTTTTCGCAGCCAAAGGCAATAGATCATTCAGCTTGGACGGTGCTTTTGAAAAAGCATTTGAATGCCAAAAGCATGGTTAATTACAAAGGCATGCAAGCGGATTTACCCAAGTTGGATGCTTATTTGGACATGCTTTCAAAAAACGCCCCTGATAAAATATGGAGTACAAATGAAAAGCTTTCCTTTTGGATAAACGCTTACAATGCATTTACAGTAAAGTTAATTTTAGATTATTATCAAAACGGTAAATTGAAGTCGATTAAAGATATTGGAACTATAATTCCTATTCCAAAAATAAATGATGGCTGGAGTAAAAAGTTTATAAAAATTGGCAACAAAACCCTGAGCCTCAACAATATAGAACATGATATCATAAGAAAAGAATTTGCTGAACCTCGTATACACGCAGCACTCGTATGTGCGGCCAAAAGCTGCCCACCACTTCGTAATGAGGCCTTTGAAGCTGGCAAATTACACGCACAATTAAATGACCAAATGAGTGATTTTTTAAATGACGGCACAAAAAATAGTATCAAGGCAAATGGCGCTACAATTTCACCCCTTTTCGATTGGTATGGTGGCGATTTTACAAAAACAAAACCTTTGATTGATTGGATTAATCAATATTCAAAAACTAAAATAGCTGCAAACGGGAAAATAAACTTTGGCGATTATGATTGGGCATTGAACGATTGGTGAGAGTATTGAGTTTGTAATTACAACTTTTATTCCTGAGGATGGGTCATATATTTAAAAATAATTTATATGAAAAAGTTTCTCTTATCTTTTTTGGTTTTTTTTATAATTTCTTGTGCAAGTGACTTAAATCCAAAAACCACTGATGTTTTAGGCAAATGGGGTGGGCAAGGTGTTCAGCTAGAGATTAATGAAAACAGCTCCATTTTTGAATTTGATTGTGCTTTGGCTTCAATAAATTCAAAGTTAAAAACTACTGATAATCAAATAGATATACAATTTGGCACCTTTACCTACGAGCGTGGTGGGCCTATAAAAATTGATGAAAAGCCAGACATTCATCCAGCTCAATTTAAAGGAGAAATTATTCAAGACTCTATGACTGTGATTATCACAATTTTAGACCAAAAAAGGGCTGATCAAGTATTCAAATTGAAAAAAGGTGAAAACGGGCGTATATTTAAATGCTTGTAAATTAAGCATTCGCTTTTTCTAGAACACTCAAAAAAGTTGGCGTTTCTTGTGCCCCTGAAACAGCATATTTTCTATCAAAAACAAAAAAGGGAACACCCGTCACTCCAATTTCATGCGCTTCTTCAATGTCTTTTGCTACTTCTTCGGAATAAAGTTTAGAGTTAAATAAATGCTTTAATTCATTAAAATCGAGGCCTAGTGATTGACCAATATCAATTAAGGTATCAAAATCAGCAATATTTTTGCCTTCAACAAAATAAGCTCTTAACAGTTTTTCTTTCAATTCATTTTGAATACCTTTTTCTTTTGCAAAATGTAATAATCGGTGGGCATCATACGAATTGGCTACAACAGCTTTTTCAAAATCATAGTCTAGATTTACGTTTTTGGCAATAGAAGTTACTCTATCAATCATCTGTTGAGCTTGTTCAACAGGGATATTTTTACTTTTAGCCAACGAATTTGTTGTACTTATTGATGGATCTGTTATTAAATTAGGTGAAAGTTGAAAGCTTTTCCAAGTTATTTCAACAGTATCTTTTTCAGCAAATTGAGCCAAAGCATGTTCAAACTTTCGTTTGCCAATATAACAAAACGGACATAAAATATCTGACCAAATTTCAACTTTCATTTTTTATTTTTCTTATTTTTAAAACCTAACTATTTACAAAATTGCAAAAAGAAATTGAATTTAATGTTCTTTGCAAATGTTTTACTTGTCCCATTATTGATGGAAAAAAGATAATTAGTTCGTAATTTTAAGTTCATTTTTGATCAAAAATAATGTTTAAAATCAGTGCAAGTCCTTTTGAAATATTTAAAGAATCCTTTGAAGGAGAATTCTACTTTGACCAATCGTTTGAGCATGAAGGCTTGAAAATGGTTTATGCTACTGATGCTTCCGTGTATCAAGAAAAACCTCTAGCAGTAGCCATACCAAAAACAATTTCAGATATTAAAAAGTTAGTGCCTCTTGCCAAAAAGCTTAACACCACATTAATCCCCAGAGCAGCAGGTACCTCATTGGCTGGTCAAGTAGTTGGCAATGGAATCGTAGTTGATATTTCCAAAAATTTCACAAAAATATTGGAAGTAAATATTGCCGAAAAATGGGCAAGGGTGCAGCCAGGAGTAATCAGAAATGACTTAAATGCTTATTTGGAGCCATTGGGACTGCTTTTCGGCCCTGAAACTTCCACTGCCAGCCGAGCTATGATTGGTGGAATGTTAGGTAATAATTCTTGTGGGCTGCATTCTATTATTTGGGGCTCCGTTCGGGAAAATATATATGAAATTAATGCCGTACTTTCTGACGGATCTGAAGTTGTATTTGAAGAAATAAATAAAATTGGTTTTGAAAAAAAATGTGAGGCCAATTCTCTAGAAGCTAATATTTACAAAGATATAAAGCAAATAATTAGTAATCCAAAAAATCAAAAAGCGATAGTCGAAGGTTTTCCAAACAAAAAAATTACTAGAAGAAATACTGGCTATGCCCTTGATGCTGTGTTAGATATGTGGCAAAGTTTAGAGTCGGGAGGTAGTTTTAATATGTGTAAATTAATTGCAGGTTCTGAGGGTACACTTTGTTTTGTCACTGAGGCCAAACTAAAATTAATTGACTTGCCTCCAAAAGAAGTTGCGCTAGTGGCAGTACATTGTAAAACCATGCGTGAATCACTTTTGGTGAATCTGGTTGCTCTTGACCACAAATGTTCTGCATCTGAATTAGTAGATAAATTGGTGCTAGACCTTGCCGCAAGCAATGTGGAACAAACTAAAAACCGTTCTTTTGTTGAAGGCGACCCGGAGGCAATTTTACTAGTTGAATTTCATGCTGAAACACAGGATATATTAAGTGAAAAAACATCAAATTTTATTAAAGATTGTAAGCAAAAGCAGTTGGGCTTTACTTTCCCCATTCTTATAAACGACAACTGCAAAAAAGCTTGGGAAATGCGCAAGTCAGTTTTGGGCATACTTTTTAATCAAAAAGGCGATACAATACCTACCAATCTGATTGAAGATGCCGCTGTAACGCCAGAAGATTTGCCCGATTATGTGGACGAAATAGAAATTTTACTCAAAGAACATGACTTAAAATATTCAATAGCAGCACATGCAGGTGCAGGCGAGCTGCATATTACGCCTATGATGAATTTGCGCAATAGAGCAGGAAAGGATTTATTCAGAAAAATTTTGGTAGATTCTTTGCCTATTCTAAAAAAATATAATGGCTCCCTTTCTGGCGAGCACGGCGATGGCCGATTGAGAGGTGAATTTATTCCAGAAATGATGGGTGAAGAAAATTATGACCTCTTCAAAAAAGTGAAGCATATTTTTGATCCAGAAAATGTTTTCAACAAGGGTAAAATAACCGACACGCCTGCCATGAATGAGTTTATGCGGGTTGATGAAGAAGAAAAAGCTCCATCTGTTAAAACAATTTTTGACTTTTCGGAGGAGGAAGGCATCCTAAAATTAGCTGAAAAATGTATTGGTTCAGGTGATTGCCGCAAAACAGAAGTGACTGGCGGCACCATGTGCCCAAGCT
>JANMZR010000108.1:0-2679 GCA_031383555.1 Cytophagaceae bacterium
ATTTTTGCAACCCTCCAACCAAACAATTTCAGTCGATTTGAAAAAGACATACCCAAGAGTAAAAGCGGAAATAATTAAATCCATTTATTTTTTAGCAAGTAAATTGTCTGAATCAGGATTCGCAGGATAAAAAGATTTTCAGGAAAAAAATCAAGTAAATCATGGTTCAGACAAAAAGGGTTCAAATAGTTATTTTTTTTTGTAACTGCCTAATTTTGAGAACTTAAAAGGCTTAAGGCATGAGTCCCAAATAAGCCGAAAATTTATTTTCCTCTCTCCAAATCCAATCTAATTTTCAAAGCATTTATGTCCATTACAATTTTATCCAAGGCTTTTCTATTAAAATATCGGCCTTTTGTAAATACTCCATTTATTTTTTCCAAAGCGGTGATATCAAATAGTGGATTGTTTTCCAAAAAAACAATATTTGCGATTTTACCTTTATCAATTGAGCCCATTGTCCTGGTTTTTTTCAAAAATTTAGCACCATTTATTGTTGCCGATTGAAGGATTTGATGCGGATTTAAGCCTGCATTTTTGAAAAGTTGTAATTCTTGAATCAGCGATTGACCAGGATATACAAAACTGTTTAATGGGGCACAATCACTGCCTGCCAATATTGTTATTCCAGCTTGATGAAGAAATGGAATTTGACTTTGGTTCAATAAATATCTTCGTTTTCTATCTGTTTTTTGCTCAGGCGTATCTTTGGCCTGACGTTCAATTCGCCATGCATAATTATTGGTATAGGCTTTTGTCAATAATTTAACCATCATACTGTCTTTTGGATAATCACTTTCGTCCAAATAAGCCAATTGTTTGCCACCGATTAAAGTTGGGGTAACAAACAGTCCTTTTTTGCCCAAAATCTGATAGTTTTTTATTGCTAATTCTTGATTAAAGGTATTTTGATAAATGTTGTTTGCTTGCGCTGTTGTTATTTTACTTGCTTTTACATCGGCCACAATATTGCTTTCGGCACTGCCTTGTCTCAGTAGATAACTTGAATGCTCGACGCTCGAAAAGCCCGCATCTATCATTTCATTTAAAGTTAAATCGATAGGAACGTGACCCGAAACCAAATAACCTCGCTTATGTGCGGCCTCTATGCTTTTCAAAAATAATGGTCCTTTTAAGGTGTTTTCAGTAATTTTCACAAAATCCACTTTGAATTTATCAAGTTTATCCAATGCAGTATTCAGCTCTGCTTCATTCGCAATTTCATAATCGCCTTTCCAAAGAGAATTTACGCCTTCCAATTTTATGCCAGCTGTAAAAATGGTTGGCCCGAGCAATTTTCCTGCATTTATTTGGTTGCGCCAATCCAAAACTTGTTCGCCCAAATCGCTGGCACAATCTCTCACTGTGGTTATTCCGAATGCAAAAAAAAGTGGCAGCAAGGCTTTCGTTTCTTGAATAAGCTTTGGCTCTTCCAAGTGTATATGCATATCCCAAAGGCCAGGAATCAGATAATTGTTATTTGCATTAATCTGATGGTTGGTTGCAACCGATTTTTTGAGCTTTTGATAACTGCCAATCGATTCAATTTTTTGATTGTTGATTAAAACTGCCTTTTCTTTTCGAATACTTCCATTTAGTACATCAATTATTTGGGCGTTATAAATTAGATACCGGTTATCGTTTTTTTGGGCTATTAATTTTCCCGAAAAAAGTAGTACAATTGAAAAAAATATGAGAATATGATTTTTAGTCATTTAAACTTCTATTAATATATTTAAAGTTAATGGATTTTGTTTTCTAATCGAAATTTAGTGCAATACTGATATAAGGTAAAATCTGGGTTAACTCGGGATTAAAAGTTTTCCCATTTTTCTAGCACCTAACTTTTTGTTGGCCGAATAATGTAATATATTTTCAAAATTATTTGAAGCTAATTCATTACAACCTATCCTTAAAACTCTCATAGCCAAAGCTTTTCACCAATTCAAATTGATTATTTTCATGATAAATACCTATTGAAGGTAGATTAACGCCATTGAAAGTCGTCGTTTTTACCATGGTGTAATGTATCATATCATCAAACACAATTATATCACCTATTTTAAGTTCTTGATCAAAAGAATAATCACCATAAAAATCACCTGCCAGGCAAGTCATGCCACCAAAGCGGTAAGTTGGCTTGCCTAAAATTGCTTCATGATAAGCACCTAATATTTTTGGTTTATAGGGCATTTCTAATGTATCAGGCATATGAGCAGCAAAAGAAATATCTAATATCGCAACCATAATTCCTTGACTATCAACTATATCTAATACTGTAGACTTTAAATATCCAGTTTGCCAGCCCACTGCTGAACCCGGCTCCAAAATAATTTTCAGATTTAGGAATTGATTTTTTAGGTTTTTCAAAATTGAAATCAAATGCTCCACATCATAATCAGCACGAGTAATGGCGTGCCCACCACCCAAATTAAGCCATTTTGCTTGGCTAAGCAAACTTCCAAATCTCTCCACTATTACCTTTATAGTTCGCTCTAAAGTAAAGGAGTCGTTTTCACATAAAGTATGCGAGTGCAGGCCTTCTACACCTTCGGGCAAAGTATCGCCTAGCTGATTTCGAGTTATGCCTAAGCGTGAGCCAGCTATACATGGATTATACATATCAGTCTCAACCTCAGCGTATTGGGGATTTATTCTGAGCCCACAACTAATGCCTTT
>JANMZR010000046.1:0-3782 GCA_031383555.1 Cytophagaceae bacterium
AAAAGTAACCTTACATATAAAAAACGAAGATGGTTCTCCAACCATGGCTTCATTTCTTATCACTGATGGCATAGAACACGTTCTTGATGATAGCGTACAGACTATAGCGAATGCGGATTTACGTTTGGTGGCGGCCCAACGTGAATTTGGAACAAAAAAGGTTCCCGCCACATTGATAGGAATCTATCCATTGCCTTCAAGGCGGGTTGCAGCGTATGATGAGTACCCGGATTTTTTCTTTCAGCCACAGATCTACCGTTCTGATGGAGAACATGTGCAGTTGCCCCCCGGTAAATACAATGTTACTGTTACACGAGGCCCTGAATATATTACACAAAAGATGCAGCTTGTGGTTCCAGCGGGTGTAAAAGATTATTCAGCATCCTTTCAATTGAAACGGTGGATAAATATGTCGAAACTTGGATGGTTCAGTGCCGATCATCATGTTCATGCAGCAGGTTGCAGTCATTATGATAGTCCGGAAGAAGGTGTAAAGCCTTTGGATATGTGGCGTCAGGCGCTGGGTGAAGACCTGAATGTGGCTGCTGTGTTGGCTTGGGGTCCCAGTTGGTATCACCAGAAAACCTATTTTACAGGACATGATGATCCGCTTTCTACCACAAAAAATATAATGCGTAACGATGTTGAAGTCTCAGGTTTTCCTTCATCACATGCAGGGCATGTCGTGCTGTTAAGGCTAAAGGAAGATGATTATCCCGGCACTACAAAAGTTGAAGAATGGCCAAGCTGGACATTACCCGTTTTTATCTGGGCAAAATCACAAAATGCAGTTACAGGCTATGCACATTCGGGTTGGGGTCTGGAGCCATCAGAACCAACGAAAAAATTACCTAATTATGTAACGCCTAAAATGGATGGTATAGGAGCAAATGAATACATTGTCACCGTTACCCAAAATGTTGTTGACTTTTATAGTGCTGGAGATACACCTTTTCTCTGGGAAATGAATATGTGGTATCATACACTTAATTGTGGTTTCACTACCAGGTTGAGCGGTGAAACGGATTTTCCCTGCATCTTTGATGAGCGGGTAGGTATGGCCAGAAGTTATTTTAAACCAGAAGCCAAGCTCAGTTATGATAGCTATGTTGATGCGATCAAAAAAGGCCGATCTTATATTTCTGAAGGAAACGCTCATATCATTAATTTTTCTGTAAATGGATTGGAAGTGGGTACAAATGACAGCAGACTAAATTTAAAGGGCAAAGAATCAGTAAAGATTACAGCTAAGGTTGTTGCTAACCTTCCTGAACAACAGGGTGAGTCAGGTGCAGCAATTGCTCAAAGTCCACTGACTGAGCAGCCCTACTGGAACATTGAACGGGCCCGTATCGGAGCGACACGGAAAGTTCTTGTTGAACTTATTGTCAATGGAGAATCGGTAGATACTTCTGAAATCACAGCAGACGGTAATTGGAAAGATGTATCATTCAATTACCCGGTCAATCGTTCTTCCTGGGTAGCATTAAGAGTGTTTGCGAGTTCGCATACCAATCCTGTTTTTATACAGGTCGATGGCAAACCTATTCACGAGCGCAACAGCGCAGAATGGTGCAGGAAGGCAGTAGATCAATGCTGGAAAATGAAGCAGGGTAACATTCGTTCTCAAGAAAGTCCTGCTGCAGAAGCAGCATATGATAAAGCTCGAAAGATTTATGATACGATTATTCAAGAATCTTCAAATGAATAATTATAAGCTAAAAGTTTCAAACAATAAAACGAACTCAAATATTGCAGTTTCAGTCAGGATCTGTAGGAATTTTTTTTAGCTATAATTTCCCGGAACAGCTTTTTCATGCTATGGCAGAAGAATCGTCTGATAAAAAGTAATAGCTAATCATTGAACAATACTTTTTTTTAAATTCACAAGCACAAAAAAATATTGCCTACACTATTATTTATAGTTTACCTTTTATGCATTGGTCAATCGATAGCACATTACTAGAAAGCCTATGGATAACAAATATTTCATTCAGTTTACCTATTTCGGTAGCAATTATTAAATTATTATCAATGCATTCTTTATCAGCCTTTTTTCTAGGCTTCAAATTGTTGGCAGCTTTATCAACCAATTTTTCAGGCAAATAAATTGACAGGTGTATTTTTTGGAGCATTCCATTAACGGAAATCAACAAATACAACGAGGAATTGCCATCATTACGAGGCTTATCTCTAACTCTTAGATATACAGCTGTTTTGTTCATATAAATGAGTTTAAAAATTGGCAAAAAATTGGGAAATAAATGGGTAGTATTTGCAATTGGGAACTGATTGGGAAATGGTTTTTAAATTAAAAATGGCCAATACGCAACGCATTGACCACTTTGTAAAATAAAAAAGCTTGTTTGTGATCTCGTAGGGATTCGAACCCCAAACCTTCTCATCCGTAGTGAGATGCTCTATCCAATTGAGCTACGAAACCAAACTGATATAAATCGAAAACTATCAACTCAAATTTCAGAATGCAAAGATAGGTGATTTCAATAAAAAAGTCAAGTTAAGACGCTAAATAATGCATTTATTTGCCTTTGAATTCAGCTTTTCTTTTTTGTAAAAAGGCCATTATTCCTTCACCTGCATCATTGCTTAAGCTTGCTACATCCTGATATTCAGCCTCCAAGGCTAACATTTCATCAAGTGAAGCGTGGCTGCTTTTATTCAACATTTTTTTAATTAAGCCAATTGCTTTAGTAGGTGCATTTTTATATGAACTGGCAATTTCTAAGGCTCTTTGATCGAGCATTTCGGGCTCAACTATTTCATTGATTAGCCCTAGTTCGAGGCATTCGTTTGCATTAACTATTCGACCAGAAGTAAATAACTCGAAGGCTTTTCTATTCCCAACTATTTTTGGCAGGAAAAACGATGCACCTGCATCAGGAACTAAACCAATTTTTATAAATATTTGTGATAATGAGGCAGTTGATGAAGCTACTACTATATCACAAGCCAATGCAATAGAGCATCCAGCACCAGCAGCAATGCCGTTTAATGCGCAAATGTAGGGCTTCCCACTTTCTCGAATTCCCTTTATAAGTGGGTTGTAAAAGTTTATTAATGATTCGGACATTTTAGGCATTTGTCCTTTTGATAAGCCTTCTTTCAAATCAGCCCCAGCACAAAATGCCTTATCACCTGCTGCGGTTAATATTACAACTCTAATTGAAATATCTTTTTCAGCCTCAATTACGGCATTTTTTAAATCAGTTAATAAGCCAACTGAAAGAGAATTATGTGTTGCAGGTCGATTAATAATTATTTTATAAATACCTGATTGATTGGTAGTTATAATGTTTTCAAAAGAATTCATTTGGTATTATTGATGTAGTGATAGAATAGGTTAAAAAAGAATTATTTTGTGACAAATTTAATGAATTATTACCATAAAATTATAGATATAACATTACGGCAATAATACTTACGAAAAACCCTAATACAAAGCCTGCAACTATTTGCGTACTATTATGAGCGTTCAGTTTTAGTCGAGCACTCCCTATTAAGCCTGCTAGTATTATTGAAATTATTATTGGTAAAAAGAGTGAATCGGCACCTTTTTTTAAAGAAATTGCGATGAATAGACCAATTGCGCCTCCTATTCCTGTTAAATGAGCAGAAATTTTCCAATAAAGGCTGATGATGAAGATTAAAAACAAACAAGTAGCTATTGAAAGTATGGCCAAAGAAATTTCTGCTCATTTAACAGGAATAGGAGGCGCAATTGGTCTATTCATCGCAATTTCTTTAAAAAAAGGTGCCGATTC
>JANMZR010000092.1:0-8017 GCA_031383555.1 Cytophagaceae bacterium
TCGTGGCTTTTTAAATGTTCGAAAAAGAGTCGTTTGATTGGCCGAAATGGCCAATCAAGGCATAAAAAGAGCCATTTGGTATTGCGTATTTTGTATTTTTTAAAATTATTTTTGAGACCTTTTTTTTAAGTTAGCTAAAAAATTCGTTTGGTAAATCGCAAATTAATTATTTTTATAACTATCTTAATATCAAATACATAATACTAGTTTTTAGTATTATTTGGGTACTTAATGTTTAATGTTTATTTTTAAAAAATATATTCGCAGTTGCGTATATACATGCGTTGAACAATTATAAAAACCACTCCAAGACAAGACAGCTAACAAAAATATGAACAAATTAACACTAACATTTTTAGGGACTTTTACATTTTGTAGTTGTTTTTCACAAGCACTGACTTCAAGCAGAGAGCAAATCGAGAAATCAAAATCAGACTTGAAAAATGAAATAAACGCTTTCAATTCTTGTATCGTAAAATCCGACCTCAACAACTGTGTAAATAGTTTAGTCAAAAGCGCCGACAACGAATTTAAAAAATATACAGTAGCAGGAATGCTTTTTGAAATTGACGCTCAACAGTCTTTCAATTTGCATGAACAAGCCTACATGGCTAATAAGCTTAATGAAAATTTTGGCTTTGAATATGCTATTGAACTTCATAGAAAACTACGATACAGTGATGCAGCTAAATTATATGAAGCCTATCTTACCAAATTTCCAAAAGATTTCAGGATTAACGTTTGGTTATCAGACTGTTACATAAATACAGGGGGAGTTGACAAGGCTATTGCAAACTGGACTTATGCAAGGCACTATGAAAACCATACTTCAATTGACAAAGCAATTTTCATAATTTATGGTAATTCAAATCAACTAAAAACTCGAAATGACTTAAAATTGAATATTGAAAAGGGCAAGGTGTCAGACTTTTATCCATTGATTTTTTTAGACAATAATTGGGAATTTGATTGGTGGAATAAAGGCTCACAAGACTACTTTTTAAATGAAGACCTTGAATTAGCGAAAACCAATTTAGGTCAATCCAGCAGTGACTATAAAACCTTAACTGCATATTTGAAAATCAAAAAACTGGAAAGTAAATTTGAGGCGGAAAGTATAAAAAAGGTGCTAATTAACAATAAAATCATTTTAGATAACAACCCTTTGCCTGCTTATGGAGAAATTTCATCTGACTTGTTAAGAATTTGTTTTACAAACGGATTATTAGATGAAAAAGAATTTTATAAAACGAGAGGACAAGAAATACTTGAACTTGCTAAGAAGACAAAAGACATAGGTATTTTGAATATTTACACTTATTTACAAGTTACGGTGGACGGTATCGTAAAACCAGAAATAGACAAACTTGGCTGGAAAGAATTTAATTCTGAAAAATTCGCAAAAAGTTATTTCACAATTCGAGTTGATGAAATAAAATCTGATGACAAAGAACTTAACGAAGCCTTAGCCGATTTTCCAAATTCGGCTTATCTTTATTGGGTCAAAGCAAAATGCAATAAAGTTGAGAACAAGCCAGTAAGATACCATTTGATTGAACTCATAAAAAGAGAATTTAGGACATTGGACTCTGACCCAAGTAGATTTAGTTACAGACTTAAATCATACTTTAACACATTGGTGAACGAAAAATAACTGCACCCAATAATTAAGGTTTCGTTTTGTGCGCAGCACAGGAAATGAAACCGCTGTTGAACTTAACTGTAGGGAGCGGCGAGTGCCTACCAAGCCCTTTTTTTCTGTTATGGAGTTATCGCTGAGAGATTTTCTCATTTTGATCCCGATTGTTTATCGGGATTTTTTTTGAATGGTTTTGTAGCTCTATTTTTGTCGTTTTAATTCCCTGTGGCCCATAAAATCCCCTACCCAAAAAAACTAACTCTTTTGGGAAACTAAGTTTTGGCCCATGCCCAAATACTCACTGGGCGGGCCACGCCCATCGAAAGTGGCAATGGTTATCATATTACCAACTTTGCAGCAGTGGCAGTTATTATTAGGGTAACTTGCTTTCTTTCAACGGATTGTTCGCCATTTTTGGTCGGAAATGACCAACAAAGGCGAAGCTTTTGGAGCATAAAAAGAAATTCGTTGCTCTGCTCTTGGTCGAGCGCAAGGGGTGTTTTGTCAAAGTGCAGTGAGATAGTCGCCACATGCATTGAATAGTTTTTAAAAGTACTTGGGCTGCGGCCTAGCACTGAAATACTGTACTTAAAGAGGCGGATTAATACCTCGAAACTAGGTACTTCGCTGGCTGCACGGTTAACGAGCCTATTAGCTCGTAGCTATTGTGAATTCTTTTTTTATCTTAGTAATTTTTAAATTTAATTGTGATAATTTGCCATAAAATTATGAATTTTGGCGAGGAAAAGCTACCGTAGAACTAGGCGTCTCCGTTAGTTTAACAAAATGTTTCTGCTAGGGTGCGGTGACCTGTAAGTTTAAAGTATTTATCTTCGTGCCAAGTTTGGTTTCGTGGGAAAAGATACGGCTTCGGAAGCGCACGATTGCAGCATCACCAAGGTTAATCTCAATGCTGTGGCGATAGTGCAAAATTTGACCAAGAGTGCTAAAAATAACAGACAAAAAATAAATGACAGGAATAATAATCGTAATTTTCGTTTTAGGATACATCGCCATTGCGACAGAACATTTCATCAAAATAAATAAGGCTGCAACTGCTTTGGTTACTGGTGTTTTCTGTTGGACGGTTTATATTTTGTTTTCGCCTGACAAGCATTTAGTAAGCGAAGAACTCACTCACCATTTAGGAGAACTCTCAGGCATTTTGTTCTTTCTTCTTGGTGCAATGACTATAGTAGAACTCATTGATGCACATGACGGCTTTGACATTATCACAACAAGAATTACACAGACAGATAAACGCAAACTGCTTTGGACGGTTGCCTTCATCACCTTTTTTCTTTCGGCCATTTTAGACAACCTGACCACAACTATCGTAATCATTTCATTGCTTCGCAAACTTATCAAAGACGACAAAGACAGATTATTTTTTGCGGGTATTGTAGTAGTAGCGGCAAATGCAGGTGGTGCATGGAGCCCGATTGGTGATGTAACCACAACAATGCTTTGGATTGGCGGACAAATCACTGCTTCCAAAATCATCATCAAATTAATTCTACCAAGTTTAATGTGCTTGACAATTCCTTTAATTTATCTTTCTTTTAAACTCAAAGGGAAAATTGAACGACCAGAAACAGCAATCAATTCCAACAACAAAGCACTTTCTCAAAGACAACAATCAATCGTCTTTTTTTTGGGAGTAATCATTCTTGTTTTAGTCCCTGTTTTCAAAACGGTAACACATCTTCCACCGTTCATGGGAATACTTGTTGGGCTTGGACTGCTTTGGATAATCACCGAAATCATCCACGGCAATAAAGATGAGGAAGACAAACACAACCTTTCAGTTGTTCATGCACTTCGCAAGATTGACACGCCGAGCATTTTATTTTTCCTTGGCATTTTAGTTAGTATTGCAGCATTGCAATCAGCAGGCATACTTTCAGGACTTGCTCAATGGTTGACTGCAACTTTACACAATGACAACACCATTGTAATTTCAATCGGCTTGCTTTCATCCATCATTGACAATGTCCCTTTAGTTGCAGCAGCACAAGGCATGTATGACCTCAATCAATATCCGACTGACCATTATTTTTGGGAGTTTCTTGCCTACTGCACTGGGACAGGGGGAAGTGCTTTAATCATTGGTTCGGCAGCAGGTGTTGCAGCAATGGGAATGGAGAAAATTAGCTTCTTTTGGTACCTAAAAAAAATTAGTTTTCTTGCCTTACTTGGCTACTTCGCTGGTGCAATCACTTACATTTTGCAGCATCAAATCTTTGGGATATGACTTTAAATAAACTGCAAACTTGAATGGACAACGTTTAAGATAAACAGAAACACGAACAGCTAAAAAGGTATTGAAAGAAAGAGGGGTGATGCCCGTCCGAAAGTGTTTGCAAAACTTGTTACTTTAGTGCCTCGAATAAACGATACCGAACCACTTCTTCTTCAACACCTCAAACGTTAAAAATCCAGTATTTTAGCGGAAATAAAAAAGAAACCTTGCTAACGGAAGAAATGACAGAGGCTAAAAATATTAATCGAATGAAAGCTTGTTTTACCAATTGCTGCATGCAGAAATGTTAGCCAGATCAGCATCCTGAAGATGGGAGTATTATCAAAAGAAAACTGGTGGAGCTTTTAGCTACTCGCTCACAATACTTATTTATTCAAAAAGAATACTTCTGTTTCGATTAATTTATTCTTTTTTTTACCATTTTTAAATGGGTAAGGTTTTTTATTTTTAATTCAATAAAAACAACTACTTTTAGGCATAAACCGTTATTCAAAGGTGTAATAGAAGTCATTATCAACATAAAAAAATGCAAGACATACTATTTGACTTTATATCAAAATACATTTCACTCACCAACGATGAGAGGAATGCAATAATTTCCTTAGACCTATTCCGCTCTGTTAAGAAGGGGACTGTTTTACTCAAAGAGGGGCAGAAATCGAAGGATGAATACTTTATTCTAAAAGGATGCATACGGAAATATTATATCATAAATGGTGAAGAAAAAACGACCGACTTTTTTACAGAAATGGAAGGTTTAACACCCCATTGTGTAACAAGTAAGGCTCCTTCTGAATATTTTATAAGTTGTGTAGAAGATACCATACTAACGGTTGCAGACCCAGATATTGGAGTTGAAGTAAATGCCAAATTTCCTAAATTTGACATCATGTGCAGAATGTTGTCTGAAGAATTGTTAGCCAAAGAACAAATCAATTTTGCTGAGTTTAAAACGTCATCACCGGAACAGCGCTATTTGAATTTATTGCAAAATAGACCAGATCTTATTCAACGTGTGCCACAACACCAATTAGCAAGCTATTTAGGTATCAAACCTCAATCTTTAAGCAGGTTAAGAGCAAGGATTATGGAAAAAAATAAAGGTTAAGAGTCATTTCTTAACTTAAGTGAACGAGTTATGGCATCTCGCCAATCTACTTTTGCAGTATCGTTTAACAAATTAAAACAGATATGCAAAATAAAATTTTATTGTTCGCTTTGACCTTAATGATGACAAGCAATTTACAAGTTAAAGCACAATATGCTAAAACAGACAGCACTTATAAACGGTGGTTCGTTGGGAGTTCATTATTGATGTTAGGAAATTTTATTCCTGATGACCCAAATGCACCTGAGTATGTGCAATTAAATGTGGGATATAGGATAACTCCTAAAGATGTTGTTTCCTTTGAATTTAAAAAATCCATTTATACTTGGCCAATTGGTATCCCTTTTGGACCATCATTTGATGCACCGGGACTAAACTATCCTGGACATGCACGCATACTTGCACCTACATTAGGATACCAGCGTTTTTGGTGGAAAGGGGTCTACACATCCCTTCATGCATTGAATGCATTTGAAAAATATATGGATGAGAATAAAAAAAAGATTGGAAATGGATACACGTTGTATCTGAACTTCCATTTGGGTTACCAATTTAAGTTTTTTAAAAACCGATTCTTTTTTGAACCAGCTATTGGATATAGTTATTGGCCAGTTAGAACTAATGTTCCAGCATCTTTTAAATTAGTAGAAAGAAATTGGCCTAACTACTTTATTCAACCTGGGCTTAATTTTGGGTTTAATTTTTAGCATCCTTATCGAGAAATTAACCAAATACGTTTCAACATAATACAACTTCCAACAGCAGCTTCCCCTGTTCAAGAATAGGTTTTTATAGAACCTTTGATTGCGGCCACTTTCTGTCCCGTGAGCACCAAGATGCCTGAAAATTTTAAAAAAAAAGACAATAAGTGGGAAAAGTACTTTATCGGTGAGCCGGACCTGCTATTGGGATTTAAGTTTTAATACATTAACAATAAATAAATAATTACTACAATGAAAAAGATCGAAATTTATTCCGTGTTGTTATTGCTAGCGGCATTTCTTAGTTCATGTGGCGTCAGCACCGCCCTAGTTACCAACCACAATCAAAATGCCACTGAGGTACACTTAAATGGGAACAACTTCAAAGTAATTGATCAGGTAAGCGGAAGTTCGGAGGCTTCTTATGTATTGGCAATTGGAAGTATGAACAAAAGGCAATTGTACGAAAATGCGTATTCAACCATGATGAAGAAAGCCAACTTGCTGAACAGTTCAAAAGCCATAATCAACGTGATGACAGAGGAACACATCAGTGGCTTTGCCCCTTTCTTTGTCAGAAGAACTATAACTGTGAGTGCCCAAGTAGTTGAATTTACGAGGTAAGGTCAAAGAAATGGGCTGTCTATTTTGGGAGCTCTTTAGGTACCACTTTACTTGAATAGATTAAAATGTAAATGATGCAGGCTATTGTTTATACAGCATACGGTGGACCGGATGTGCTTCACATGGCGGTAGTTGAAAAGTCTGACGGCCGAGCTTGCATTTTGGGTATAATTTTTAAAATTACAATAATTAGATGAAGGCAGTTATTTGCACCAAATACGGAACCCCTGAAGTTTTGCAAATTCAGGAAGTTTCAAAACCAATACCCAAACACAGCCAAATTCTTGTGAAAATAGTTGCTACTGCGGTCAACTCTGCAGATGTAAGGGTAAGAAGCCTTGATGTTAAAGGGTTTATGAAATTAGTAATGCGATTGGTTTTAGGTATTTCAAAACCAAGAAAACCCATTTTAGGAACAGTATTTTCAGGTGTTGTTGAATCTGTTGGAGACAAAGTTTCCAAATTCAAAGTTGGTGATAAAGTATTCGGTATGACAGGTTTTAAATTCGGGACTTATGCAGCGTATATAGCAGTTAATCAAAATAGCAACGTAATTGAAATGCCAGAAAATGCAACCTACAATGAAGCCGCAGCCATTATTTTTGGCGGACAAACAGCCATTTATTTTTTGGATAAAGCAAAAATAGCCGAAAAGTTAAACCCTAAAATCTTGATTATCGGTACAACGGGTTCAGTAGGTACGGCAGCTATCCAAATAGCAAAATATCACAATGCTGATATCACCGCAGTTTGCAGTTCCGAAGGACAAAAACTTGTTGTTGAATTAGGAGTTAAAAACATTATTCTATACGACAGGGAAGATTTTACCAAAAAGACAGAAAAGTTTGATATAATTTTTGATGCCGTTGGTAAATCCAACAAAAAACAATGTGAAAAACTCCTGAACGTAAACGGAATTTATTTGAATGTAAGTTCTGTAAATGCTTCGGAAACAATACAACAATTACAGCTATTAAAAGAGCTATTTGAAAAAGGAGGATTTAAGGCGGTAATTGACAAGACTTTTCAAATGGACGAAATAATAGAAGCACATAGCTATGTTGACACAGGAAGAAAAAAAGGTAATGTAGTGCTGAGAATTAGTGAATGACATGAACACCAGCCACTAACGCATTTCAGACAATCCAATACAAATTTCTTGCTTACAATTTGCCGCCGCAGTGGGCGGGCCTGCCTAGTGAGTGGCGATTACAACAGCTATGGTATTGCCAGCTTTCATGAAAGCAGTTGGCCTAGTAACAGCGATATTGGTGCGTACCCAGCTTGGCTGTTAGGCAGTTGGTTAAATTGTTAAAAAAGGCCTTGCTATATGGGTTACTGGTCTTATTTGCAGCTTTTTTGAAAATGATTTGTTGTAGTAAAAGAAATTACCAAATATGGAACTGTCGAATAAAATAACCGAAAATAAATTTGATGCAATTAAGATTATGCGTGAAATTCGAGATAAATTATTCTTGAAATTATGACTATGTCTTACGAACAAGAAAGAGCATATTTGGACAAATTACTTGCAAAATGAAAATCACATAAAAAGTAGCTATAGGCACATATACCAATATGGCTAGCTATACAAATTCTTATTCACAAATTCATTTCTAAACTTTCCTTCAGGGTCGAATTCGGCCACCAAAGCTTTAAATTCGTCTAATTTTTCATATCTT
>JANMZR010000147.1:0-6958 GCA_031383555.1 Cytophagaceae bacterium
TATGATTTTTCTAATAATTCCGATTAGTCCCAAAAAACGTAGATATAAAAATGGTATTATTTTTCCATAATACATTTTCCAGTTATTAATTCTTTTCTCTTGCTTTTCAAGTGGGCTATTTTTTATAATATTATTACTTTCCAATGTGAGCATTGCTTTTGCTCGCTGTCGATACAAATCCTGCCTAGTTACAAAAACTACCATTTGTTGAGCAGTTGTTGCCGTTTCTTGACTTAAACAAGCCACAGAGAGTTTTTTTAGAATTTCAGGATTTGTAACATGGTAAAACTCCCATAACTGCATGTTTGAACTATTGGGAGCTAAAGTGGCTAATTGTAGGCAATGTCTAACTTTATCTATATCAATTGGTTGTTTTTTGTAATGTCTTACAGAACGCCTGTAATTTATTATTTCTTCTAAAGTCATTTTTTGATTACGAATTAATATTTTAATTGAATAGTTTCAATGATATAAAATTGCAATATTTTAATTTATTTAATGTTTTGTAACGGTATTTTGTTGCACCGAGATCGCTTATTTCGCTTTAAAAAGTGCAATTACTCAAAAGATAAAAGATTTCGGCAGTAATAATACCCATTAATATCAATGAACCTGCAATAAAATATAACGCTCCTGAAAGTTTTAGTTTATTCAAAAGTTCTCATTATTTCATCTGATTATACGCAACATTTTTCAACTCAAATGTAGCATAAGTAAAATCACCCTCAGGATAGGAATAAATAGTTTCGGCATAAGTGGCTAGTCTGTAACCATTTATAAATTGGTAATCACGTAAAGGTGTGCTCCATTTCAAGATTTCTGGTTTACCATATTCGCCAATTGCATACCTATCTTCTGAAACGAAATTGATTAATTCCCCTCTTTCGTTGAAATATAACCAAGCCGAAATGCTTAAGTTATTATTTGTAAATACAGCTTTTACCTTATTGCTTTCAGGTGCTGACCAAGTAATTCTTTCATCGATCAACGATGCAGGAGCCAATACACACATATCATTAAAAAAAGTTACAGATTCAGAGATATCCATTTCAGGCCCAGCTTGATACTCCACTTTAAACTTTGATAACAACCGAATATCCATAAAAGCTTTTCCATTTTTGAAGCAATGAAATCCAGCAACAGGCATCATTTTCATAATGGCGTCCAAATAAAATAATCTAGTAGGCGATTTCAAAAAATTGTATTGCTCCGAACTAAGTTTCATCCAAACTGGCTTAGCATGGTCTCTGATTTTTCCAGAAAATTCTGCCTTAAAATTGAAAATTTTTGGTTTGCCAATACTACTAGTAAAACGAATGTACTTTTTAACTTGCTCTGGCAAATGTTTCATATCAGCATCTGAAAGAATAGATTTTTGTAAATTTCTGCTTTGGGAAATGCCTATTTTCACTTCGTTTTTATACTCATTTTTGAATTTCATTTGGAAAAACCCAATGATAGTAACTAACAAAATAAACATATTAGCAATTGTGCCGAATTTGGCATCATTCCAATGAATTAGAATCAAAATTTGAGATAAAACTACCCCAATAACAGCAAAATAAAGCCAAAAATCTTTCTTGAAAATATAGAGTACTACGCAAAAAATAAAAAGTAACGCAGCGATAAACCAATAAATACCTATTGGTTTTGAGATTTCTTTTGTGAGTTGGGTGATATTACCATAGCCGAAAGCTTTTGAAAAACCCATAAAATGGATAAGGCCATGGATGAGGGTGATGAAGATGAATATTTTTTTGAACATTAATTTATTTAGTTTTTCCTAATGCTTAGGTTTCAACATGATATGCGATTGCTTCGAAAGGGTTTTTAATAATGATAAGAATCTTGTTTTCAAGGCTTATAAGTCATTGATTTTCAAAAGAACTTATTTGTTATTACCCTCCAAATCCTCTGCTTCGCTCAAAGCAATGGCAATGGCCTGTTTTCGGTCGGTTACTATAATGTCACTTTTCCCAGAATGCAACTCACCTTCTTTGAATTCGTGCATTACTTGAGCAACTTTTTTATCGTGGGCTGAAAGTTTTTTCTTTTTCATAATTTTCTATAAATATTTCTATTGAAATTCATCAGGTTTTGGCACATTATAGGGCGGATTTTGGATAGGCTCAATTTGAGGTGTTTCAACAGGGTTTTCTTGTGGATATACTTTTGGTGAAACTGGCTCAGGTATTGGCTGAATTTCAGGCAATTTACCCGGTTGTGGTATTGAAATCGGCTCCTTAATTTGGCTTGTTTCTGGATTTTTCATCTAATTTTGAATTATTGGGTACACATTCCCCCATCAATTATTTGTGTAGTACCAGTGATAAATTGGCTGTCGTCACTAGCCAAAAAAAGCACCAAATTGGCTATTTCAATAGGCTCGGCATAACGACCTAGTGGAATTCCAGCTTCAAACTGCTTTTGAACTTCTTTGGCATGGCCAGCAGATGCACCTTCTTCGATTGACCGCATCATACGGTTATTTACGGGCGATGGATGTATAGAATTCACCCTAATTTTTCGTGGTGCGGCCTCTAATGCGGTCACTCGCATAATGCCCACTACCGCATGTTTGCTGGTTACATAGGCACTTAAGCTAGCAAAACCTACAATGCCAGCCACCGATGAAGTGAGGATGATGCTGCCGCCATCGTTCATTTGTGGCAGTACATATTTATTGCCTAAATACACCCCTTTTATGTTTATATCCACTATTTTGTCAAACACCTCTTCGGGGTAATCCACCATTGGCTTCACTACGCCTTCTATGCCAGCATTATTGAAAAATATATCTATTTTGCCAAATTGTTTTACTGTTTCATTTACGTAGTTTTTTATGTCTGCTACTTTTGAAACATCTGATATACAGTATTTTACAAGCTCATTTTTTAGTTCTTTTACTGTTTTTTGTAAATCAGCTTCATGCAAATCAACCAACATTACTTTGGCTCCATTTTCTAAAAAGAGTTTGGCTGTGGCCACACCAATACTCCCTGCTCCACCTGTTATAATGGCTACTTTGTTTTCTAATTTTTTCATTGAAAATTTCAATTATGTAATAACAAAGAAAGTCAAGATTTACTCCAAAAATATTATATAATTGTTGTTTTGATTTGTATAATTCACAGGTTGGATTGCCTATTTAAAGAATTTCCGAAAAAAATTGGGGGATTTCTTGGGCCCTTCCAGCTCTCCAATTAAAAAGCCATAAGGTTTTAGTGACTCCACATGGTCGCATACTATTTTGAACATGGCAGTAAGTGGAATGGCCAAAATAATACCCGAAATACCCCAAAGTAGCTGCCCAAGAATGAGTACAATAATGGTGAAAAGTGGGTTTATTTTTACCTGTGGGCCAAGTATAAGTGGTTCCAAAAGCCAACCTTGTAACGTTTGTACAATGGCGTAAACGATGGCAATACTTACCAATAAGCTAATATCGCCACCTTGAATGGCAGCCACGAAAATAGTTATAAAAGTACCAAAGATATTTCCTAAATAAGGGATTACCTCCAAAAAGCCACAAAGAATGGCAAAGAATATGGCGTTTTTAACTCCAATTATACTAAATCCAATGCCATACATAAACCATAAACAAACGATTATTTTGGACATACCTATCAAATATTGTTGAGATACTTTGGTGGTATTTTCTATGATATTTTCCATCTCTGTTCGTTGCCCTTCGGGCGAAAGTTTCAACATAAATTGTTTGATATGGCCTCGGTAATACAATAGAAATATAAAATAAAGGTAAACTAATATCAAATTACCAAATAAACTAGTAATTGAGCCAGCCATACTTTGAAGCATATTGCCATAGGACGGTTGCTCTTTTTTTAAGATAATGAGCTGGTCGGCAATGGTAATGCCAAATTTGTTGAAAATATATTGTTGAAACTTATTTGCAGCTCCTATAGCCTTCTCTTTTAGTTGCTCAACATCATTTACAAGTGCTGATATTTTCCAACCAAAAGCTGAAAAAAAACAACCAACTACAATTAAAATGACTAAGAAACAAATAATTACGGCCAAAGCTTTAGGTAGTTTTTTTCGCTCCATCCATTGACAAAACGGTAGGAATAGTGTGGCTAGGATTCCTCCAAAACAGAGCGGCATAAAGAAAGCTTTACCGAAATAAATAGCACATATAATAAGAATCAGTAAAAGTATTTGCTTTAATGCAGATGTTGAAGTGATTGTCATGATTATTATTTTAAAGAGTATTTTTATTAAGTTTTGATTCTGAAATTGCTCTTTTTCGCCATTTCCACATTTCAATCCAAATTACGGAGGCAAAGCCAACTCCGACACTAATGCTTATTTGGCCAAAATTTAACTGCGTAAACTTAAAGAATTTTGCCAATGGTTGCACATAAACTAGTAAAGTGGTAATAAGAATAGTAATGGCAATAACCAAAAGTACGAGGTTGTTTTTATATTTCATTACTTTAAAAATGGAGTAATAAAATGAGCGATTTACTAAGGTTAAAAATATGTTGGCTGTTATTAAAGTAACGAAAACCATTGTTCGAGTAATTGCCTCATTATAAATATTTTGCACCGAATAGTGGTAAATTAATAAAGTGCCGACAGAAATGAGTAATCCTTGTAAAATACTCATTGAAAGCTCTTTCCAACTAAAAAAAGTGGTTGTGAATGGACGTGGTGGTTGGCTCATTGTATTTTTTTCCATCGGTTCATTTTCATATACTATAGAGCAAGTTGGCCCCATTATAAGCTCTAAAAAAATAATATGAATGGGTGAAAAAATATTGGGGTAAAGCCAGCCCAATGCCAATGGGACAAAAACGATTAATATTATTGGAATGTGAATTGAAATAATAAACTGTATTGCTTTTTTTAAATTGGTATAAATTCTCCTTCCCATACCAACTGCCTCTACCATTTTTGAAAGATCATCATTCATTAAAACCAAGGAAGCGGCTTCCATAGCAATTTCACTGCCTTTTTTACCCATTGCTATCCCAATATGGGCGGCTTTCAGGGCTGGACCGTCATTTACACCGTCACCCGTCATGGCAACAATTTGCTTTTGATCTTTTAAGGCATTGATAATTCTCAGCTTAGCATCAGGAAACATTCGGGTGAAAATCTGGGTATCCATAACCGTTTTTTTCAAGTCAGCATCTGATAATGCCATCAATTCATCACCTGAGATTGAGCAGTCGTAACCACGAAAATCAATTTGGTTTGCAATAGATTTTGTGGTTTCTGCATTGTCACCTGTTATTATTTTTACCGAAATACCTGCTTTGTAAAAATGCTTTAAAACGGCATGAATATTTTTCTTAGGAGGGTCATAAAAGGCAACTATTCCTTTGAATACAAAAGTTAATTCTTGCTGCGTTTTTGGGAAACTATCTCCTTTAAAATCTGATTCGCCTACTCCCAAAACCCGATAACCTTCTGATGTTAAGGTTTTTACAGCTTCATTAATTTGTTGTATTTCAGTAGACGATAAATTACAGACCCTTATCAAAGCTTCTACAGCACCTTTTGAAGCTACTATTCTGTGGCCAGATTTGTCTTCAAAAATATGGGTCATCATAGGTGGCTTTCCTCCTAATGGATATTCATGATTTAAAGTGTATTGTGGCCTTTCGTCAGAAAATGCTTTTTGATAAGCCTCATGCAAGGCAACTTCCATTGGATCAAAAGGGATCGGCTCACTCGCCCACATGGCTAATCGGATGAGGGCTTTTTCATTTTCGTTGTTCACTCTTTCGGCTTCAACAATAATATTTGATTTTAGCATAAAAAGCTTCACTAAGGTCATTTTATTTTCTGTAATTGTTCCAGTTTTATCTGTACAAATTACAGAGGCTGAGCCCAAAGTTTCAACGGTTTTCATTTGTTTAACTACGATTCCCTTTTTCATCATTCGCCAAGCTCCTAAAGCCATAAAAGTGGTAAATGCAACAGGAATTTCTTGAGGTAAAATACTCATAGCAAGTGTGAGAGCTTTGAGCAAACTATCCATTATTTGTCTGGTTTGGAAATAGTTTATACCCCACACAATAAAAAATACGAGCATCCCAAAAAGCGCCATATATTTCACAAAGCTGCCAATCTGTAACTCTAAAGGTGTTTTTTCTTCTTTTATTCCTTCTATACTTTTGCCAATTTTCCCTAATTTGGTTTCGCTACCAATAGCTGTTATGGTTGCAATAGCCAATCCAGTAGCAACATTTGTACCTTGATAAACATTATTATCAGTTGTAGTTTTATCTTTGATAACTGCAAAGGATTCTCCTGTTAGAATTGACTCATTTACCGAAAAATCGTTGGAATGGACAATGACTCCGTCGGCAGAAATGGATTTGCCTTCTTCCACCATTATACTATCACCAACTACCAAATCTTCACTTTTAATTTCTAAGATTTTTCCATCTCGAATCACTTTGCTTTTAGGTTGAGAAAGGTCTTGTAATTTTTCTAAAGCATTCTTACTGCGGGAGTCTTGATAAAAAGAAATACCCGAAACAAGCAGAATTGCCACAACCATAAAAATGCCATCTCCTGTTTGGCCGCTTACGAAATAAATCACGGAAGCCACTAATAATAATAGCACCATCGGATCTTTCAAAAAACCTTTCAAGGCTGCCAGAAGCGCATTTTCGTGTTGATAGACTACCGTATTTCCCCCATGTTTTTCCCTAGAAGAAAGTACCTGATCTTGTGATAGGCCTTGAATATTAAAGTTATTTGAGGGCATATTAAAACTATTTTTTAACAATCTATCTTTTTTATTAATTCAAAAAGTTTGTCTGCATCTCCTTTTCGGCAAAGTTCAGAGCCTTCATTCATAGTGGCAGCTGTACCACAAGCTACTCCGTATTGTACAGCTTCTAACAAACTTTTATTGTTTGATAAACTCAAAACTATGCCCGCCACCATACTGTCGCCTGCACCCACAGTACTTTTTCTT
>JANMZR010000148.1:0-7455 GCA_031383555.1 Cytophagaceae bacterium
CTGTATTACTCATCAAACTGTTAAAACTTGTATGTACGTTAGCAAGAATAGAAAGTCTTTCTTTTTCCTTATTGGAAAATGGTTCCATTCGCCACCCATTTTTTTCTTCATTGTTTGGGTCTTCTGCAATCCTAAGAGCCATCAATAAACTCTGGTACGATGCCGCATATCTGCCCATATGAGCATATTGACGCCCTTTATTTGTTAAATAAGATGCTTCTGCCAGCCTGTCGTTGTTTTGCTTGGCGAGGGCAATGAGTTTGTCTGCATAAAACAACGCTGAATCTCTGTTTGCTTCACTGTAGTAAGATTGTATTTTTCCGTAAATGTGATATCGAGCTGAGTCGGTTGATGCTATTTTTAGGGCCTGCTTCAAGCTATCAGGGTTTGTTTTTTGTGCAAAACCAAGGGTGCTTATGTGGGCGAGAAAGAGGGTGAGGGTTAATACTTTCACGTTCAATTAGTTTTCAAAGGTAATTTCACCACAAACTCCGTCCCCACACCCTCCTCACTCAAACATTCAATGGTCCCGCTATGCCCTTTTGTAACAATATCATAAGCTAGAGAAAGCCCCAACCCAGTGCCTTGCCCTGTTGGTTTTGTGGTGAAAAAGGGTTGAAAGATTTTGGCTTTTGTGGCTTCGTTTATTCCTGTGCCATTGTCAGAAACTGAAATTAAAATGGCCCCGATCCGTCGATGACTCTTGCCCTCTAAGGGAGAGTTTGCCTCGGGAACAAATAGGGTTTTGACAATAACCAACTTAGCTCCTCCGGGGGCTAGGGGACTTTGGAAAGCATTATTAATCAAATTCAAAAACACCCGACCCAAATCTTGCGGAATTACGGCTATTTTTGGCAAATCGGGGTCGAAATCTGTTTTGAAATCTGCATTGAAATCTTTTTCTTTTGCTCTTAAGCCATGGTAGGCCAATCGCAAATATTCATCTGCTAAAGCATTAATATCTGAAAGTTCTTTTTCGCCAGAGCTGGTACGGCTATGGAGTAGCATTCCCTTTACAATACTGGCTGCACGCTGCCCGTGGTGAGTGATTTTTTGCTGATTTTGTGATAAGTCTGTTATAATTTCCTTAATGTATTTTTTGTCAATTGTTTCATTATTCAAATGTTCATTAAGTTCATCACAAAGCTCAACTGATACTTCAGAAAAATTATTCACGAAGTTCAGCGGGTTTTGTATTTCATGTGCAATGCCTGCTGTAAGTTCGCCTAAAGAGGCCATTTTTTCTGATTGTATTAATTGTGATTGTGTGCTTTTGAGCTCAATTAATGATTTTTCAAGCTCTTCTTTTTGCTTTGAAATTTCTGAAGTGCGTTCAGCTACTTGGTATTCTAATGTGTTTTTTTGTGCTAGTAATTGTTCGTGTTCCTCTCTTTCTTTTTTACGTAATTCATTCTCCTTTTTCCCTTGCCTAAATATATAAAAGGAAAATCCTAATAACCAAAGGGATGCAAAGTCGGTTAATGAATTTAAATTTTCACGGTAATTTTCTAGCAATTTGGGAAAAGCTTCAATAAAAAAATTATCAAATGTTTTTATAATAAAAAGTGGTAAAATAGCAATTAAAACATTACGGGATATTTTTGAATCATTTAATTGATAAGTACAATAAATAATAAATGAAAAGAGAAAATAATAGAAAACCTTTTCTGTCTCTTTGATATTAAAAAGACCTAAAATTATTAATAAGATTATTGTGAGTACCCAACTGAATTTTAATATTTGGTCAAGTCTAGGATTGCGAACTTGAGTATCGAAATATTTTCTCAGAAATAGAGAAATTAAAAATACTAAAATTGATTTAAAAATTATTTGGATAGGATCAAAATTGCCATTAAAATAATTATTCATAAAAATTGTTTTAAACTACACCTCAAGTTATTAAAAAAAAATTAATAATTTGATGATATTTTAGCAAAGTACTTTGCTTAACTTTAATTATGAAACTAAAAGTTGGCTGTAGGCTCGAATATTTTTCCCATACAATTACCCCATTAATTACACTTTTGCGCTTGAGAAAGGAAATGTCTCAATTTATTGAGTCAGAGACATTTAAATTGGAGCCTCTTTTGCCAATGACTGAGTACCTTGATTTATTTGGAAATTATTGTCAGCGATTGGAAGTGTCAGAAGGCAAGATGTTGATTGATACCAGTTCTATTGTTGTTACAAACGATGAAGTTGTGGAAAATCATGAAGCCAATTTCACACTCATTCAAGACCTGCCTGAGCATACACTAATATATTTATTGCCAAGCCGTTTTTGTGAATCGGATAAATTGAATACAAAGGCTTTTGAGATAATTAAAGACCAATATATTGGTTATCAGATGGTTGAGGCAATTAGAAGCTGGGTGAATTTGAATATAAAATACGAATACAATAGAAGCACCTCCTCAACTTCAGCTTTAGATACCCTTGAAAGTAAGCATGGGGTTTGTCGTGATTTGTCGCACTTGGCCATAGCACTTTGTAGGAGTGTCAACATTCCTGCGAGAATTGTAGTTGGTTACCTTTATAACTTAAAACCTATGGACTTACATGCTTGGTTTGAGGCTTTTCTAGATGGCCAATGGTACACTTTTGATGCTACACAACCCAAAACCACAGGTGGAAGAGTAGTGCTCGCCTATGGTCGTGATGCTACCGATGTGGCCACTGCTACTTATTTTGGCGACATGAAACTGAAAAATATGTTAGTTTATGTGGAGGAAATTATTGAGTAAAAGAAATTAACTTTTTTTTAAGAGTATTGAAGCATATTATTTTTCATTAGGTCATAAGTTTCTAAGAGTTTTTCAATAACCTCAGCGTCGCTTTTCATTTCAGTTAAGGCATCTTTTCTATAAATTTGATAATCTTCATCAGAAAGTGCATAAACATAATTTTTAAGTTCGGTTCTTATACTTTCTTTTTCCAAGCTTGTAGTTGCTTCTTTTATTTTTTTTTCAAAATCTTTTATTATTTTTTTCATAGCTTTTTGAGTTCTTTATTGATTTTTTGAATCATATCTCTAAAATATTTTGCATTATTTAATAATTCGTTATACTCTTCATCACTTCCTTTTATTGAAAAATTTTCAATTCTATCATTATAATTATCAATTTTATTTTCCAGTATCTTTTTTAGCTAAACTAAAGTGTTAAAGTCAAATTCCATTATTTTTATTCAGATAGGTAAATATAATTAAATCCATTAAAAAAATAATCTGAAAAACTAAATATTTCCTACCTCCAATTCTTATACAAATTTATCAAACTGTTTGTTGAGCTATCATGGCTGTTAATTGCTTCATTATCAGTAAGTTCTGGCAATATTTTATTGGCTAATTGCTTGCCTAATTCCACACCCCATTGGTCGAAACTAAATATATTCCAAATATAACCTTGCACAAAAATCTTATGCTCATAGGCAGCAATTAAGCTACCCAAAGTTCGGGGGTCTAACTTTTTGAATAAAAATGAATTGGTAGGTCTATTGCCTTTGAATACTTTGAATGGTGCTAAGAAATCAATTTCTTCTTGAGTTTTTCCAGCTTTTTGCAATTCAGCAATTACTTCTGATTTAGATTTGCCATTCATCAATGCCTCAGTTTGGGCAAAATAGTTGCTCATCAGTATTTTATGATGCTCACCGATGGGGTTTTGACTTTGTGCAGGAGCCAGAAAATCACATGGAATTAACTTGGTACCTTGGTGAATTAATTGATAAAAAGCATGTTGACCGTTGGTACCCGGCTCACCCCAGATAACTGGGCCAGTTTGATAATCGACCTCATCCCCATTTCTATCCTTATTTTTACCGTTACTCTCCATATCGCCTTGTTGGAAATAGGCAGCAAATCGATGCATATATTGGTCGTAAGGCAAAATGGCCTGGGTATTAGCTCCAAAAAAATTGTTATACCAAATGCCCAATAGCGCCATTATAACTGGTATATTTTGATCGAATTCTGTATTTTCAAAATGCTCATCCATGGCATTGGCACCATCAAGGAGTGTTCTAAAATTATCAAAACCAACTGATAATGAGATTGATAGGCCAATAGCAGACCAAAGTGAATACCGGCCGCCAACCCAGTCCCAAAAGCCAAACATATTAGTAGTATCGATTCCAAACTTGCTTACTTCCACTGCATTTGTACTCATAGCTACAAAATGCTTAGCCACTTCTGACTCATTTTTTGCTGATGCCAAAAACCAA
The DNA here is from genome assembly GCA_031383555.1 of Cytophagaceae bacterium. Classification (GTDB taxonomy): domain Bacteria; phylum Bacteroidota; class Bacteroidia; order Cytophagales; family Spirosomataceae; genus JANMZR01. The sequence goes on from JANMZR010000148.1 coordinate 4,222, forward strand.
TTTCTTGCTGAATGGGCATTTGACATTGTTTCTTGGGTAGTGAAGGTTTTGGAGGCAATTAAAAATAGCGTAGTTTCTGTATTCACTTTTTTCAAAGTTTCGGCAATATGAGTGCCATCAACATTTGAAACAAAATGGATTTTTAAGTGATTAGCATAAGGTTTTAAGGCTTCAGTAACCATTACAGGGCCTAAGTCGGAGCCACCGATGCCAATATTTATAACATCAGTAATGGATTTACCTGTATATCCTTTCCAAGAACCAGAAATGATTTTTTCTGAAAATATTTTCATTTTTTCCAAAACTTCATTTACATCTGGCATTACATTTTTACCGTTAATTATTACAGAATCGGCTTTACTACGTAAGGCTGTATGCATAACTGGACGCCCCTCGGTTTGGTTTATTGCCTCACCTGCAAATAGTTGCTTAATACCATCGGCCAAGTCACATTCATTGGCAAGGCTAATTAGTTTTTGTTTGGTTTCTTCAGTAATTATATTTTTTGAATAGTCAAAAACAATATTTTCAAAGCCGACAGAAAATTTGTTAAAGCGCTCATGATCAGCCTTAAACATATCTTTCATTCTGAAATTTTTTGTATCATTATAAAGAGTATGTAGTTCTGAATAAGCTTTTGTTTTGGTTGGGTTTATAGACTTTAGCATTGTTTTTTATATTTTGATTTTGAACTTGAGTTTATATTTATTTTAAAGTACTTCTATTTTCGTAAATTATTAAATTTTTCTTCACCCATCAAAAAACTATTGATATCAACCTCCTCATCTATTCCTTCTATCTTACCTTTTTTGCTATATTGCCAAAAATACAACAACTTTTTATCATATAGCGTTAAATCAGTTTTGGAATAATCTGCAATCCAGAGAGGGTAGTTTTCAAAGTTTCCTTTAATGAATTTATTGAAATAGGATTGATTGGTATATATTATTGGCTTCATTCCATAGTAATTTTCAATGAGCCTAAGCCAAGTGCCAATGTCTTTAATTATTTTATTGTCATGATTTAAGGAATTTTCTTCAATATCTAAAACAGGTGGGAGGTCACCTGATTTAAGACTTACATTTTTTTTGAAAATAGCTACCTGGCTTTCAGGGTCACGCCATGGAATATAATAATGATAGGCGCCTCTCACTATTTCTTTTTCTCGGGCTTCTTTCCAGTTTCTTTTAAAATCTTTATCAGTAATGTTAGTTCCTTCACTGGCTTTTATGAATGCAAAATTTATTTTAATTTCATCAACCTCAAGCGCTTTCACCTTTTCCCAATCAATTTTACCATTGTGATGGGATACGTCAATGCCATGAATAATATGTTTTAAAGGAAGTTTTATGCCAAATTCTTTGATATAGGTCCATTTATTGGGGTTTGGGAATATTATTAAAAATATAAAATATCCAATTACTAAAAACAAAAACGCCCAAAGTGTTTTTTTTGCGTTTATTGAAAGTTTCTTATATTTTTTGAGTATTTTCAACAGCATTATACAAATTTACTAACCAATTTTATTTATTTGCTTGCAAAAAATAAATTTAAAAATATTCTTAACAAAAAAAACTCTTCTAATTTCTGAAGAGTTTTTTTAATTTAAATTGGACAGTTCTAAAAATTTAGATTTTTAATAACCGATTCATTTTTTATTTTTTTTTACAAATTTGGTTGCGGTGTTACTCGTAAATAAGGCTTTACAAAATTTACTCCTTTTGGGAATTTTGTTGCCAAATCGTCATTTGAAACTGCTGGAGTTACTATTACATCTTCACCATTTTTCCAATCAGCTGGAGTGGCTACTTGATAATTGGCAGTTAATTGTAAAGAATCTATTACACGAAGTAATTCTTGAAAATTACGACCTGTTGAAGCCGGATAAGTTAAGGTTAATTTAACTTTTTTATCGGGCCCAATTATAAAAACTGATCGTACAGTTGCTTTTTCTGAAGCATTTGGATGAATCATATCATATAAAGTGGCCACATTTCTATCGCTATCCGCTATAATAGGGAAGTTTACTTTTACGTTGTTAACCTCCTCAATGTCAGGTACCCACTTATTGTGTGAGTCGATATCGTCAACCGAAACAGCAATTACTTTGACATTTTTAGCTTCAAATTCACCTTTTAAAAGTGCTGTTTTGCCGAGTTCTGTGGTGCAAACAGGTGTAAAATCGGCAGGATGCGAAAAAAGCATCCCCCAAGAACTACCCAACCATTCATGAAAGTTGATTGTTCCCTGTGTAGTTTCTGCCGTGAAATCTGGCGCAATATCTCCTAATCTAATTGACATTATTTTTTTAGTTTAAAAGTTTTTTTGTTTTAAGGTTTGTTTAATCTATAATTAAGTTTAGAATAGCCTTATTTCCAAAAACCAAAGCTATATAAAACTATATAATCTACCAAATAAATAGACTTATATTTTCAAAATAAACCTTAAAAAATATCAAGGATTATTTTTTTTACTAAAAAATCTAATTTCTAAACAAATTGCGACTCTTTGCCGAATTTTTTGGCCAACATAGCATATACTATTGCTCTATGTTTGTTTCTATTGCTCTTACCATAGGCTTCAATTACCTCATTTATAGCACTGTCCAAAGCTGGTCCATCTGTTAGACCTAATTTTTTAATCAAAAAATTGTTTTTTACTCGATCTAATTCAGCTTGATCAGTACCCGAAACTTTAGAAGAATCGGCATTATAAATAGATGGGCCAAGTCCTTTGGCTACACCTGTTAAGAGGGCTGTACTAATACCATGTGTTTTTGCATCATCGGCATAATTAGCTAATACTTCATCAAATTTGCTCATAAAAAATAAAGTTTAAAATGTATTTGTAAGAGTTAAAATTAATTATTTCGAAGTTATAAAATTAATTCCTAATTTATTTATTTTATTTGAAAATATTTGATTGAAAAAAGTAAGTGATTTGAATAAGGAAACAGGGTTTTGAGGGAAACAGAAATTTGCTATATCAAATGCCACAGTAGATAATGATAGGTCAGTAAGATTTTATTAAATAAAAAATTAGTTTTTTAGAAAAGTTGAAAATAATATAAAATAATACTCGAAAACTCACAAACTTGATCTATCCTCCAAAATTTTGCACTAAACGTGCAAATGGTGGGCTTTGTGAATTAAAAGGATTTTCTGAAAGCTGTGCTGCAGTTCCCAGGTATTTATAGTTTGGATCTAATAGGTTTTCTTTATGGCTGGGCGATTT
>JANMZR010000161.1:0-6546 GCA_031383555.1 Cytophagaceae bacterium
ATTATGGCAGTAGATGTATTATTAGGCTTACAATGGGGCGATGAGGGGAAAGGTAAAATTGTTGATGTGTTAGCACCAAAATATGAAGTGGTGGCAAGGTTTCAAGGTGGCCCAAATGCAGGTCATACACTTGAATTTGATGGTTTCAAGCATGTTTTACACCAAATTCCTTCGGGCATATTCAGAGAAAACAGTCAAAATATTATTGGCAATGGCGTGGTTTTAGACCCGATTATTTTCAAAAAAGAAATTGATGGCTTGGCCAAATATAATCTCAATTTAAAGGCCAATTTGTTTATTTCAAAAAAAGCATCAATCATTATTCCAACACATAGATTACTCGATGCGGCCTATGAAACTAGCAAAGGTGAAGCCAAAATAGGTTCAACTTTAAAAGGTATTGGACCCACTTATACCGATAAAATTTCAAGAGTTGGTTTGAGAGTTGGTGATATTTTATCAGTTAATTTCCAAGAGAAATACAATACTTTAGTGGAAAAACATAAAGTTATATTGGGTTTGTATAAACATGAATACGATTTGACACAAGCCGAAATTGAGTTTTTTGAGGCTGTTGAATTCATGAAGACTTTTAATATTGTTGACTCAGAATACACTGTAAATAAGGCAATTACAGACGGTAAAATGATTTTGGCCGAAGGTGCACAAGGGTCTTTATTAGATGTAGACTTTGGTTCCTATCCTTTTGTGACAAGCTCAAACACAATTACCGCAGGTGCTTGTACGGGTTTAGGTATTGCGCCAAGCAAAATAGGAGAGGTGTTTGGAATATTCAAAGCTTATGCAACAAGAGTTGGCTCTGGGCCTTTTCCAACTGAATTGGAAGATGAAATAGGTGAAAAAATGCGAAAGGAAGGCCGAGAATTTGGGTCAACCACTGGTCGCCCACGACGATGCGGATGGATAGACTTGCCAGCTTTGAAATACGCCATGATGATTAACGGCGTTACACAATTGGTAATGATGAAAGTGGACGTATTGAATATATTTGATGAAATAAAAGCCTGTATAGCCTACAAGCTACCTGACGGAAGTATTACTGAACAGCTACCCTACGATATGAACGATACTAAAGTTGAACCAATCTATGAGTCAATGCCAGGTTGGAATTGTAGTTTGGAAGGAATGCGAAAATTGGATGAATTGCCTGAAAATTTGTCGAATTATGTCCATTTTTTAGAGAATCAATTAGGGTTGCCAATCAATTTTATATCAACAGGGCCTGATCGTGAAGCAGTTGTATTAAAGGGTGCTTTGGCGTAATTATGACTATCCAACCTGAGTTTTCAGCAGAATTGTTTCAAGAGCTTTTTTTGAACGAAGAGCTATATCTTATACAAAAAGATGTAATTAAAGAAGTAGAAAATGCTAATGTTCAATTATCGGAAAGTAACAATAAAGAAGCAAAAAAAGTAGCTGAACAACCTGTAATACAAGTAGTTACAAATCACAAAGAAACGATTTCTGAATCTCAAAAATTAGAAATAACAAATGACTTACCTTCAACTGAAACAATACAAACTTTCGAAAAAAAGGCAATTCCCTTGCTTATTTTAGCCAATAAAATAACTGAAGCTGACAAGGTTTTTCTTGAAAAAGTACTTAACGCCGTAAAACTTTCTTTGGAAAGCGTTGAAATATTTACTGTTGAAAATCTTAAAACTACTGATTTCCGATCGTTTGCCGCTGACAAATCTTTCTCACGAATAATTTCATTTGGAATGCCTTTTTCAAAAATTGGAATTTCGAAAATGTTTGTTCCGTATCAAATTACAATAATTAAAAATATCTATTTTTTAATGGCTGAAGATCTGTCTGTAGTTGAGAATGATATAGCCCACAAACGCATGTTTTGGGCATGCTTGCAGCAAATATTTTCCTAAATAACATCGTATGTTTTGGCCTAATTTGCAACTAATATTTTCCTGAAAATATTTCCTGTCACCCCATTTTACTAACATCCTTACCGAATTCATCTTTAATATATCGGATAATGTTTTCCTTGCTTTTTCCTGCTTTTTTGTAAGCTTCGTATATTTTTGAATCTACCAGAAACCGGTACCAAAAACCTTGTAAAAAATGCCAAACCAAGCCTTGATAGCCATCCAAAAAACCAAAACGGATGAAATAACGATAATGAAAATATATAAAGGGGCGAGTAAATAACGGGAAATTGGCGTATTTCTTTTTTATCCACCGGATTCGTTGCTCTTGTGTTCCAAAAAGCTTTGGCGCTACTGTTTCTTTTTGGTTAAAATCATATTTCAAATTCAAAAGGTCAATCACCTCCCTATTTGAATAATTGTTATGTTTGTTTGTCCACCAAGTCAGATTGTTCAGATTATGATCAACCAAATCATTTTGCAATTGGGCTGAGTCTCCTTTTTCAAGCCTAATATGCTCATCCATCCAACTTTCTTCGCAATAACCAGAGCCATTTTGCCAAATTCTTAATAACCAATAGGGATAATAATCACCATTTTTTATCCACTTTTCCATGAATATTACCCTACGTTTTATATAATATCCATGAATATTTTCTGGTGAATTAGGTAAAATAGAATTGATTTCTTCGGCTAGTTCTGGAAGAATATATTCATCAGCATCCATTCGCATGAGCCATTTGGTATTAAATGGATTGTTTTTTATGCCATAGTTAAATTGAAACGCATAAGATACCCAAGTATTTTTCGTCACTTTTGCTCCTAATTCTTCGGCTATTTTCACTGTGTTATCAGTTGAACCTGAGTCAATTATGAATATTTTATCGGTAATAGCCAATAAGGACTTTATGCATCTGGCTATATGCTTTTCCTCGTTGATCGTTAATATGATTACTGATATATCTTGCAAAAGATTTTATATTAAAAAATTAAATGCTCTTTATAGTAATATTAAAATCTAGCTAATACACTTTATCCACTATAAAATTAGGTCTATTTCTGGCTGCATCAAGTCCACGCCAAACATATTCACCAATAATGCCTAGGGCAATCATCTGGAAGGACGAAACAAATAAAATTACTACCATGAGAGCTGTCCAGCCTTCAATGGGTACGAGGCCAGTTATTTTTGCAATTATAACAAAAACACCATAAAGGAATGCAATTATACCTAAAAATATACCAATAGTTGAAATTGTTCGAATGGGAAAAAACGAAAAAGAAACAAATGAGTCGATAAATAGCTTGATTTTTTTCTGTATCGTCCATCTTGAAACGCCCAAATCTCGCTTTCTGCGCACATATGGGATATTTACATAATCATAATCAAGCCAAGCTAAAAGGTAAATAGTATTAGTGTTTTTTTCATTAATATTCACTACTTGGTCACGTAATTGTTTATCAAAAAGCACTAAATCAAAGCCGCCAGAGGGGATGTTTTTCAGTGCATACTTTTTTATTAAACTATGATAAGTATTTGAAAATAGCTTTTGCGACCACGATTCGTCTCTATCACTACGGTTGGCAATCACAAATTTCACTCCTTTTTTCCAATAGTCGTACATTTTTGGAATCAACTCTGGCGGGTCCTGAAGGTCGGCTGCCAGCATTACATTGCAGTCGCCGGTTGCGTAGGTCATGCCTGCTAAAATCGCATTGTAGGAGCCAACATTTCCCGCCAACTTCACAATTTTCACCTTTTCGGGGTATTTGTTTTTAAATTTTATGAGCTCCTCTAGCGTATTATCTTTTGAGCCATCGTCAACCATAATGTACTCAAATTCAAGCGATTCTTCAAACAATTTTTCGTTTTCGATGAGCTCTTTTGTTGTTATTGGTAGGTTTTCGCCATTGAAATAGCAAGGAATTATTATCGAAAGTTTGGTCATAATTGGTATTTATTTACAATTTCAACAATATATTTCATGTCTGATTCTGGTAAAATTGGACTAATTGGCAAGCTAATTATTTCATCATGTATTTTTTCAGAAATAGGAAAGCTTAATTCACTTAATTCCTTGTATGCCAATTGTTTGTGTGGAGCTTTTGGGTAATGAATTACTGTTTGAATACCATTTTCAGTCAAGTAATTTTGAAAATGTGTTCTATTTTTTACTCTCACGCCAAAAACATGCCAAACATGTCCTGTTATGGTGTTGGGTGCCGAGGTTTCAACATTAATATTGTTAATATTTTCAAGGTAGTATTTGGCAACTGACTGCCTTTTGGCATTATCAATATCCAAATCTTTTAATTTTATTGAAAGTAAAGCGGCCTGTATTTCATCTAACCTACTATTAATTCCCTTTTCGGTATGCTCATACTTTATTTTAGAACCATAATTCCTAATACTTCTTATACTTTCAGCCAATTCGTTGCTATTAGTAGTTACACAACCAGCATCACCCAAAGCACCCAAGTTTTTCCCAGGATAAAAACTAAAACCAGAAGCATCACCAAGGTTTCCTGTTCTTTTTCCTTTATAAAATGCACCATGTGCTTGTGCCGAATCCTCTATTATGAGCAAATTATTTTGCTTTGCAATGGCATTTATGGCATCCATATCACAAACCTGGCCGTATAAATGTACAACCAAAATTGCTTTGGTGTTAGCCGTAATTGCTTGCTCGATTTTAGTTGGGTCAATCAAATAATCATTCAAATTTGGCTCCACTAAAATAGGTTTTAAGCCAGCCTTTGAAATGGCTAAAAGGCTTGCAATATAGGTGTTGGCTGGTACGATAACTTCGTCCTTTTCATTTAAAAGCCCCAATGATTTATAGGCTTCGAATATTAGAATTAAGGCATCGAGTCCATTGGCTACTCCTATACAATTGTTTGTACCACAATAGTTCGCAAATTCAGTTTCAAATATTTTTATTTTTTCGCCCAATAAAAACCATCCACTTTGTAATAACTCATCAAAAGCAGCTTTAAATTGTGTTTCGTAATTAAGATTTATTTGCTTTATATCGAGAAAAGGTATGACTCTTTTTTGCATTTATTTTAATTGGTTATCAATTTAAGCCCATCTGCATTCTCTTCAAAAACTGCTCCAGTGGCTGATTTCCAAAGATTTTTTTCGTATTTGACAAGTTTACTTCCATCAAAGTCTACCCAGCCGTGTTGTTTAGCAGGGTTTCCATAAACCAATGCGTGGTTAGGTACATTTTTTGTTATTACAGCTCCAATGCCAGTCATCGCATATTTGCCAATAGTTACACCTGCTAATAGGGTGGAATTAGCTCCTAAGCTAGCGCCTTCTTCAACAATAACGGCATAAAATTCCTTTTCATTATACTTGCTTCTATGCCGTAAGTCATTGGTAAACACAACATTAGGGCCTATCATTACTTTATTGCCAATTCTTGTTTTATCCCAAAGATAAACGCCACATTTTATAGTAACATCGTTGCCAATAATCACATCGTTTTCTATGAAACAATGATCACAAATATTACAATTTTCACCAATTTGAGCACCTTCTAAAATATTTACAAAGGCCCAAATTCTGGTATTAACGCCAATATTTTTTGTGGACACTAAAGCATTAGGGTGTACCGAGTAACTTGAATTGGTCATAATTTCTTATATAATCGTCAATAGAATAGGGCTCAGAAGCCAAGCAAAGCAGTACGGCACTATGCGAAAATACAATATCTCGCCAATATAATTTCGGTATGAACAAACCTATCTGCGGATTGTCGAGTAAAAATGATTTTTTTTCACCTTTGACAGACTCTGTATTTAGGGTTATATTGCCACTTACAGAAAAAATAACTTGATTTAAATTATGATGGGCATGGCCCCCACGCTTTACACTTTGAGGTGTATAATAAGTCCAATAAACTCTTTTTATATCAAATGGTACGTTTTTATTGTTTTCAGCAACTGTAATATAGCCTAAATCTCTGGAGCCAATCGATTGAAAGTCAATTAAATGCGGTTTTTCAAAGAGCTTCATTCAGATTCGTTTTTGAGAAAATCATTTTAATTAATGTAACACAAAAATAAATAATACATCCGACAATAAAAATTTCCAAACTAAATTCCAATAGATTTATTGGTATAAGTAACTCGTTTGAATTCTTAAAAATAGGCATTTTTTGGCCCCACCAAATAGGAGGTTGAACGGTACATGCAAAACTAAATAGCAGTGTGATTAGTGTAAAAATGTAGTTTTTTTGATTAAAAAGCATAAAAACTAAGGGCATTAAAAATATAAAACAATAGTTGCTCAATGAGCTTTGTTGGATAAACATCAGCCAGCAATTACTAAAAATCCAAATCAAAGGAAATGACTTTAAAAAGCTGATATTTTTTATTTTAGCTATTAAAGATAGGCCGATTATTAAAAATATATTGGTAGTTAGCCCAATCAAATTCAAATTTTTTATACCAATTTTTTCATAAACATTTAAAAAAGGATTTAAAATACTCCAAATATTCGGTGTACGAGGGTTGTTGGCTTCTTGAATTGGAAGTAAAAAACTATCGCCTCCGAAATAGATTAATATTGCCAAAGTTGGTAATCCAATAATAGCAAGCCCTGCAATAAATCTGATTTTTTTGTTAATTAAAA
>JANMZR010000222.1:0-2255 GCA_031383555.1 Cytophagaceae bacterium
CTTATCGCAAATAATCCCTTTCAGCCTTTTAGGTTTAGGAATTATTGGCTTTGGTATTTGGCTGTTTTTTAGACGAAAAAACAGCCAAATACCATCTGATAAAGAACCCATTTTTATAACCTACAACAATGATAAATCTCTTTCAACTTTTGCAATGGACAATAACATTAACTTAGGTAAACTCATACATTATAACAAAGGTTTGATCGACAAAAAATATGTTCGTTTCAATTACAAAGAACGTAAAGATGTTCAAAATAGCTTAAAAAATAGAAAATTAATAGTTGGTTTTCAAGAGATGGGAGCTTCCAACTCCAATAACAATTTTGCTGAAAGCGAACCTTTGGCTGACGTGGCTGATAATTTAAATGATTTAAACAATTTGAAGAATGAAAAAACAGAGATTGAAAGCAGATTAAGTGAATTTGAAACACAAAAAATAAAATTGGATATCACTTTAAGCCAACTCCAAAAAGAAAAAGTGGCTTTTGAAAACAAACTACTAACTGCTATGGCAGAATCTGACCATGTACAAAACGAATTGAATGAATTGAAAAAAAATTTATTGAAGATCAATTTTTGAAAAAGTATTTATTGATTTTAATTGTTAATTTTTATTTCTTTTGATAGAATTAATTATAACCTCAATATATAATGTTGCTTTGGCTGTTTGGTTCTGAAAAATACAAGGCCAAAATGGAATAAGTCGATGGTAATGAACACTTTAGGGTGATTTTTAATATATGCCCAAGCCTGCTCCATTTCTTTTGACCAATGTATATCGTCAAATACAAATACAGATTCGGCGTTGGCTTTACTAAGGCACATTTCGAAATAGTTTACTGTTGGCTGGAACCTATGGTTTGCATCAAAAAAAGCAAAATCTAATTGGGTAATTTTTTCTAATTGCCTTGTTAAAGTGCCATCTATATTTCCAACCACAATTTCTATATTATTAGTATTTGCTTCTTCAAATAGCTTTCTTGCTATTTTGGCCGTTTCAGGGCATCCTTCAAAAGTTAAGATTTTCCCCTTATTCTTTGCTGCACTTGAAAGATATAATGTGGTGATTCCCAGTGATGTACCGAGGTCAAATACTGTTTTTGGTTGAAAATATTTCACTAAATTATAAAGAAGTTGGCCTAGTTTCGGGCTTTTTTCTGCATTTCTTGCAATTTCACTTATTTTCCTAAAATTACTCTTATTGTATTTTGATCCAGCTCCAAAATCTTCAATTTCTATTATAGAATCATTTTCTTTTAGTTGGTTTCGAAATGCTTCAATTGCTTTAAATTCATCATTAATTAGTCGCTTTTTTATAACTGTAGAATATAATTCAAATACAAATGGAGAGTGTATAGCATGTGCATTTTTACTTTTATATAGAAATTTTAAAAAGGCAACTATCATAACTTAGGTTCCTAATTTTGAAGATAATTATTTAAGCTTTCTTCCAAATTGGCAATAGTTAGCTGTCTAAGAAAGGCGCCAGTATGCACCAAGGCAATTTCACCATTTTCCTCTGAAACTACTATAATGGCCGCATCTGTTTGCTCACTCAAGCCTATGGCAGCTCTATGCCGAAAGCCTAGATTGGGGCTAATTGTGCCATTTTCAGAAATTGGTAAGCTACAACGAACGGCTCTTATGCGGTCATTTTGGATAATTATTGCGCCATCATGTAAGGGAGAGTTTTTACTGAAAACACTAATTATTAACCTTTTTGATATTAATGAATCAATTTCATCGCCAGTATCTGCAAATCTGCTAAGGTCATTATTTTTATGAACTACTATTAACGCACCAGTATGAGCGGTAGCCATTGCCTTAGTAGCGTCAATAACCGATTCTATACTAGTTTTACTTTCTTTTGATAAAGGCTTGTATAATTTTTGTAAAAACTTGTTGTTTTTAATAGAGGCAGATTTGCCAATCATTTGTAAAAAATGTCTAACCTCTTGCTGAAATATTATTATTAATCCCAATACTCCCCATCGCATAAATTCACCAAATATTTTAGTGAGCACATTAAATCCTAATTTTTCAACTAAAAGGTAGATTAAAAAAATAAATACGAAACCAATAAAAATATTTTTAGCAACTCCTCCTTTCAAAAACCTGAAAACCCACAAAACTAACAATAATGCCAATAAAACATCAATAACATTTATTAAGGTGATTTTTGTAAAGTCAATGTTCATACTATTTTATTTTTAAATAAAGTTTTATTATAACTCAAAATTAGCCATCATTTT
>JANMZR010000250.1:0-29549 GCA_031383555.1 Cytophagaceae bacterium
GATTTTGATAATGATGGTGACCAAGATTTATTGGTGGGTGGAGGCTGTATTCCGCAAAAATATCCGACTTTCAACCCGAGTCGATTGTACCGAAATGATAAAGGAAAATTGAGGATAGTTGAAAATCCAATTTTCAATAATTTGGGGTTAATTAATGATTTTTCCATTATTGATTTTAATAAAGATGGTTTTGATGATATAATTGCTGTTGGTGAGTGGACTGGCATACAATTTTTAGAAAATAAGAAGGGAAATTTTGAGAAAATAGAAAATAATTTGTCAAAATTGACTGGCTTTTGGAATAGAATTCAAGCTATTGATATTGAAAACGATGGGGATTTGGATTTAATTATTGGGAATTACGGCCTAAATTCGCAATGGAAAGCTTCTTATAATGAACCAGTTAATATGAATTTAGCTGACTTTGATGGTAATGGCACACTTGACCCAATTATCTCTTACTATATTCAAGGCAAAAATTATCCAGCTTACAGCCGTGACGAATTATTGGATCAATTGGTACCGTTAAAGAAGAAGTTTACTAGTCATGAATTGTATTCTAGTGCAATTACAGATGATATTTTGGCTGAGTTTAAGGAAATACCAAGTCAAAAATTGACCGTAAACAATTTAGAAACAATTCTTTTGGTGAATAACAACGGCCAATTTGAAAAGAGCCAACTACCAATTCAAGCCCAATTTTCACCAGTTTATGCCATAGAAGTGGCTGACTTCAATAAAGATGGATTTAAGGATATTATTTTGGCAGGAAACCAATCGCATGCTCGTGTTAGGATAGGCAAAATCGATGCGAATTTTGGTCAAGTATTTATGAACAATAAAAAAGGAGGCTTCAATTATTTGCCACAGCATCAATCGGGTCTAAAAATAAAGGGTGATGTAAAAGATTTGCAAATTGTTGATAATCAATTAATCGTTGGTGTGAACAACGGTAATGTATTGATTTATAAGTAAGTAATTAAATAATATTAAGCATGTGCTGCCACCCAAATGGCTCCATCATCATAAAACTCTTTTTTCCAAATGGGAACTACTTTTTTTAGGTTATCAATAATCCATTGGCACGCCAAAAAACTTTCGGCTCGATGGGGGGTCGATACAGCGATCATTACGGCAATATCCCCAATTTGTAAAACTCCTTTTCTATGCACAATTGCCACTTTTTCGATTGGCCACATGGTTTTTGCTTCTGAAATAAGCTCATTCATTTTCTTTATAGCCATTGCATCATAGGTTTCATACTCTAATTTTACTACGTTTTTGGCCAAACTATTATTTCTAACTGTGCCAATAAATACATCAATTGCTCCAGCATTTTCAGAAGTGGCAGCATCAATTACGGCTGTTATATTTATCGGTTGAGATGAAATTTCAATCATGACTTATTTGGCTAGAACGGTTTTAAAGCTTTTTGTAAAAATTATTTTTTTGATAAGAATTATCCTCCACTTACCGGAGGTATCAATGCTACTTCATCATTATCGGCCAATATCATATCGCTTTCTGCATATTCGTTGTTAACAGCTACTAAAATTGAGCTCAAATCGGCGAGGGCAGGATATTGCTTTTTCATATTTTCTAAAAAAACAGCCACAGAAAGTTTTTCCTCCAAATTTATTTTATCATCACTTTTACCAAATATCTCTCGGGTAATTCCGAATAATTTTAAGTTTATTTCCATAATTTTTCAATAATAGTAGATTGAATATTTTATATTGTAAAAATAGTTTAATTAATCGAAATAGAATAGCTTATGGTTCGTTCTTAAGTATCTTTTTATGTATTTTTGAGCTACTTTTTTAACAAATATTGATGACGCCAATACTCAAGTCCTATTTAAAACGGCTTACAAACTTAACCTCAAGAAATAAATCATTATTACTTCTCAAGGATTCCTTAGACCAATTTATTGACCTCAATGTACTTAATAATATTATTGGTAAAAAGTCATATGATATTGTAAGTGAGCTAATTGCCGAAAAAAAAACAATATTTATTTGTGATGAGATAGACCCTCGTTATGAAAAAGTAAATGAAATAAGCAAGCGATTACGCCGCATTGCTCGTACCGAAAAATTTATAGAACAAGAGCGTGGCTCCGAGGATTTGTACGTAGGTTATCCATTTGTACAAGGCAAACTTTTAGATGGAACAGTTATTAGATGCCCATTGCTTTTTTTCCCCGTAACACTAAAACTTGAAAAGCAAAAATGGTTGCTCGTAAAAAGAGAATCTGAGTCAATTACCTTCAATAGAAGCCTATTATTGGCATATTCTTACTTTAATAACTCAAAAATATCGGATGAATTTCTAGAAAAAACTTTTGAAGATTTTAGTAAAGAATCGTTGGTGTTTAGAACCGAGCTCTATGAATTTTTGAAGGAGTCGCCATTAATTTTGAATTTTAATCAGGAATTATTTGGCGATTCATTACAGGATTTTGATAAACTGCTAAAGTCAGAACTGGATGCTATTGAAAAAAATGGCGAATTAAAGCTTAGGCAGCAGGCAGTTTTAGGAATTTTCCCACAAGCTGGCAGCTTTTTAGTGCCTGATTATGAATTTCTTATAGAAAATTCAATAAACAATACCTCACAAGCAGATATAGAAAATGAAAATAAGCCTGAATCTAAAAATCTTGCCGAAATATTTGAAACTAAGGCGAAAATTGTAGAATTAAATACCATAAAAGAAGAGAAAATAATGGCGCCGTTTTCAATGGATGCCTCCCAAGAATTGGCCATTAGAAAGATAAATGCGGGCCATTCAATGGTAATTCAGGGTCCGCCAGGTACTGGCAAATCTCAATTAATTTGCAACCTTATTGCCGACTTTGCCGCAGCTGGAAAAAAAGTATTAGTAGTTTGTCAAAAAAGAGCTGCATTGGATGTTGTTTACAATCGATTGAGCACCATTGGTTTCGAACATTTTACGGCCTTAGTTCATGATTTTAAAAATGATAGAAAACTACTTTTCAACCAAATAGCTGACCAAATTGGCTTAATTGATGACTATAAAAAGAAAAACATGAGCCTCGATGCACTGTGGCTTGAACAAGATTTTAATAATACAAGCAGGCATATCGATAAAATAGCAAAGGAATTAGAGGGATTCAAAGAAGCCCTCTTTGATATTTCAGAATGTGGCAATTCTATTAAAAATCTATACTTAAATTCAAATCCTAATAAACCAAATATTAGTTTATCTGCAGTTTATAAACAATTTACCTTTCAAAATAAGACTGATTTTACTAATAAATTACGACTATTTGTTAAATATGAGAGTAAAATAAATGACCTAGATTCATTTTGGGCTAAAAGAGTCGATTTCAAATTATTCAATCAATCGGACTTGGCAACCTCAAAAAACTTGCTAATAAGCTTTGAAGCAGATACCTCTCATATTATTAAATTTTTTTAGGAAAATTTCAAGGTAGTGCTTAATTGGGGAGCTATAAAATTGATGAAAACAGAGTTGGATTCACTAAAAAACATTGAAGAGAATCTTGAAAATAAACAAGTTTGGGATTTGACAAACTACTTTTACGAGCTTAAAAATTCAAAAGATATTTTATTAAAATTAAGCGAAAGAGAGCAAGAAATTAAAGCTATATTTTCCAATGAAGGGGTAGAAATATATATTGATAATGCCAACTTCAAAGACTACTCAAATTATGTATATGAAGCGGCAATTGCTCATAGTAGTATAATCACCTCTACGGTTTATAATCTATTTTCAAAAGAAAAATCGATAGTAAAAACATTGCTTGGCAACTATAATTTAATTTATTCTGCTGAAAGCTTACAAATTTTAAAAAGGAAAATTGAAAACAAGAAAAAGCTAGTTAACTATTTAATTAATAACCCATTAATTTATCCAAACTTAGAAATAGAAGATCTCAAAAAATCAGATTTGAGTTATTTTGAAAATTATTTCTCAGTCCTTAAAAAAGCAAAAATAATCGTTGAATCAACTCAAAAAATAAATTCAATAGAACTTACCAATTTATTTATTGAAGAATATTCAAGTGTAAAAAGTAAGTTAAAAAACTGTCAAAAAATCACACAAAGCTATTTGAATTTTGAATTGCTACTAGAAAAATATTTTACCTTTGAGCAGCTCAATTATTTATTTGAAAATGTAAACTATGCGCCAAAAGCTGCAAAAGACTTAGTCCAAAATTTCGATGTTTTTTATGAGGCCGATCAAATAAAGGCGACATTTTTAAGCACTGAAATAAATGTTGTAAATTCCCTATTGGAAAATAAAGTTGAAGAACCCATAACTTTATTTGAAAACTCAATTAACCTCGCTTGGATCGACCATATTGAAGAAAAATACCCGATTTTAAGGTCAGTTTCTTCTTTAAAAATGGAAGAAATGGAAACAGATCTCCAAGTGAAAATACTTTATAAACAAAGTCTAAGCCAACAAATATTATTAATTAAAGCAAGAGAACACACTTACAATGGGCTGGAATACAATAGATTACGTAATCAGACTACTTATAAAGAGCTTTTGCATCAGGTTACAAAAAAGAAAAAACTCTGGAGTATACGGCACCTTTTTAGCTCCTTTTCTGAAGAAATATTTGATCTTGTTCCTTGTTGGTTGGCTTCGCCGGAAACGGTTTCGGCGGTGTTTCCAATGGAGCAATTTTTTGACCTAGTTATATTCGATGAAGCTTCACAATGTTATGCCGAGTCAGGCTTACCCGCCATTTTTAGAGGGAAGCAATCAGTTATTACTGGCGACTCCAAGCAGCTGCAGCCCAGCGACTTATATGCAGTGCGCTTTGAAGACGAAACCGATGAACAACCCGAAGTGGAAGTTAATTCGCTACTCGATTTGGCCATACAATATTTGCCTCAAACACAACTCAATGGGCACTATCGTAGCCAATCGATTGACTTAATTGATTTTTCAAACAAACATTTTTATAAAAACAAACTGCAAATTCTCCCTCATTTCGACCGAATAAATAAAGCAGAACCTAATATTAAATTCATAAAAGTTGAGGGTGTTTTTTCAGAAAATAAAAATGAAATTGAAGCTATAAAAGTAATTGAATTGGTAAAAAAATTGAACGAAGAGCAACCCACAAAAAGTATAGGAATTGTAACTTTCAATTATCGTCAACAAAATTTAATTCAGGATCTTTTGGAGCTTAATCCTACTATTCCACAAAATAATTCAGAACTCCTTTTTGTTAAAAACATCGAAAATGTGCAAGGCGATGAACGTGATATTATCATTTTTTCAATTGGCTATGGACCTGACGAAAAAGGAAAAATTAGAATTCAATTTGGAACTTTGAACCAAGCCGGCGGCGAAAATAGGCTCAATGTTGCCATTACAAGGGCTCGCCACCAGATATATATGATCACTAGCCTTGAGGCCCGCCAACTTAATGTTGACGATACTTTGAATGAAGGGCCAAAACTTCTGAAAAAATATATTGAATATGCCGAGCTTATTTCAAATAAAAAATATTCCATTGAAATTCAAAATCTAAATTCAGATTCTGAATTAAATTATCTTAAAAATAGGCTTCAAAAGAAGGATGAAACCCTGTTCAGTGAGCTACCATTTGCCGACTTGGTAAAAAAACAAGGTGAATTATATGAGGAGCTAATAATAACAGACGATAATCTTTTTTTCCAAAGTCTTTCAGCAAAAGAAGCGCATGCCTATTGGCCAATTAATTTTGAGAAAAATGCCTGGAAATTTAAGAAATATTATAGTAGAGAATTTTGGAAAAATCAGTAGAAATAAAAAAAGGGTTGAAACTGGAAATACCAATTTCAACCCTTTTTATAAAGTAAAAGTATCTTTTACTTTATTTCAAAAGTTCCTTCTCCTATTTTAAAACCTTCTGAAAAAAGCTCAACATTGTATTTCCCTGAGCTATATTTTTGACCTCTAGCGTACACTATTTCAGCCAATTGATTGTTGTTTTTGTACAATACCGACTGCTTTGTGGTGTACACTACTTGCTGGCCATTATAGTTGAAAATACCTGAGCCAGTTGCCTCATTTGATATAATAGCGCCATCAGGGCCTAACAATCGCAAATAAATGTCTTTTTCCTCTTGCTCCGTCAATGTATTTGATGGTAAGTTAAAGGCCACTTTTATTTTATCAACCTTTCCTGAGCGATACTTATCTTTTTCTTTTTCACGACCACCTGAAGTTATGCCAAATACTTTTACATTGGTTGCTTTAAGTGCTTTACCTATGGCTACTTTTTCAGATAGTGCCTTGTTTTCCGAACTTACCGAACTCACTTTTTCATTTAATGATGCTTTTTCGTTTTCCAAACCAGCTTTTTGCGTTTGAAGCTCAGTATTTGTACTATTTAAAGTTTGTACCTGTGTACCCAATTCTGTGTTTGCCGATAATAAAGTTTGATTTTCCTCTTTCAATTGAGCAATCAAAGCGTCTTTTTGCGCTAAAATACTTTCGTAGTTTCTAATTTTAGACTGTAAAGCGCCTGCAGAAATTGAGTTGGCTTTTAGGCTAGCTTTATCTTTTTCCAATTGCTCCTTTAAGGCAATTAAGTCGTCAACCTTTCCTCCCAATTGATTTACCTCAGTTATTTTAAGATCAAGTTGCGCAGATATTGAGTCCAATTTGTTTTGACTTGAAGCCAGTTCTCTCACTTTCATATTTATTGAAGCTTCATCTGCGCTTCCTTTTTGTTTGGCATCCCATAAGCCATAACCCAAAAGGGCAGCGATTATCGCCAATACAGCTGTGGCTGCTTTCCAAGTGCCCGAACTATCTTGTTTGTTTTGTTGCATTTCCATTTTTTCTATTATTTAATTACTGTTAAGGTTTTGTTTTTCAAAATTACTATGATTTAACGGCAACCACTATTTTTTAGTATTTTTTCATTATTTAAAATAGGTTAAAATTAGTAAGTGGTAGGTTTTCACCGAATTTTTTTGTCTAATACTAATTGTTAAACAAATTTCAAGCCAAAAAAAATCGGAGCATAATTTTTACAAGAAATTGAAAATAGTAATGATTTACGTTTTCAAAAAACTATACTCAATTTTTTCATGTTAAAAGATTCCAAAATTTTCATTTACTTTGTAATTGAATAAATCGTTTTACCAAAAAAAGCAAATGTCAACAGGAATGGATTCAATCACCCGCAACAATATAAATACTTGGCTTACTGGCCATTACGATGCTTTTACAAAAGCTAAAATACAAAGTTTATTAGATGAAAACAAGGAAACCGACCTAATTGATTCATTTTATAAAAATCTAGAATTTGGTACTGGTGGTATGCGTGGTGAAATGGGTGTTGGTAGCAATCGTATGAATAAATATACGGTGGGGGCAGCCACACAAGGTTTTGCTAACTATCTGAATATGAGCTTTAAAGGTGAAAGTATTTCAGTTGCAATTGCACACGATTCTCGCAATAATGCTAAAGAATTTGCCAAAACAGCTGCGGATATTTTCACTGCTAATGGTATAAAAGTGTACCTTTTCGAGTCGTTGCGCCCAACTCCTGAGCTTTCATTTACTATTCGCCATTTAGGTTGTAAAGGAGGCTTGGTAGTAACTGCTTCGCACAACCCAAAAGAATACAATGGCTATAAAGCTTATTGGGACGATGGCTCACAAGTGGTGGCCCCACATGATAAAAATATAGTAACTGAGGTAAATAATATTACCAACGTTTCTAACATTAAATTTGATGGAAACGATGCCTTGCTTACTTATATTGGTGAAGAAATTGATGCAGAATATTTGAAAACAATAGAGGCCAATTGCATTGATAAAGAGGCAATTATAGCTCAAAAAGATTTAAAAATTGTTTACTCCTCTATTCATGGCACAGGAATCACCTTAGTGCCTAAAGCATTGGCAATGTTGGGTTTTGAAAATGTGCATATTGTACAGCAGCAAGCTACTCCTGATGGTAATTTTCCAACGGTAATTTATCCCAATCCAGAGGAAGCTGAAGCCATGACCTTGGCCATGAACTTAGCCAAAGATTTGGATGCTGATTTAGTGATTGCGACTGACCCCGATGCCGACCGTGTGGGGGCTGCTGTGAAAAATCCTAAAGGCGATTGGCAGCTTTTGAATGGTAACCAGATGGCGAGCCTAATTGTATATTATCTGTTAAAAGCATGGAAAACGGCTGGAAAATTGACTGGAAAAGAGTTTGTAGCTAAAACAATTGTTACTACCGAAATAATTGATAAAATTGCTGCTAGACAAGGAGTTAAGTGCTATAATACATTGACAGGTTTCAAATATATTGCGGCTGTAATTCGTGAATTGGAGGGTAAAGAAAAGTTTATCGGTGGTGGTGAAGAAAGCTATGGCTACCTCATTGGCGATGCTGTTCGTGATAAAGACGCTGTGGCCGCTTGCGCTATGATTGCCGAGTTGACAGCCTATGCCAAAAACAATGGCAAAAGCCTTTTTGACTTCCTCACTGAAATGTATATGGAAAATGGCTTTTATTATGAAGGCCTTATTTCATTGACCAAAAAAGGAAAATCTGGAGCCGACGAAATACAGGAAATGATGACTAACTTCCGTGCTAACCCTCCAGCATCAGTGGCGGGCTCCGAGCCTATTGAAGTGATTGACTATTCTAATTTGACGAAAAAAGACCTAAAAACTGATGCTATCACGCATATACCCGAAGGCATGGGCATGGAAAAAAGCAATGTGATTCAATTGGTATTGGCCGATGGAACAAAAGTTTCGGCACGGCCATCTGGCACAGAGCCAAAAATTAAGTTCTACTGCTCTGTAAATGAGCCGCTTAACTCACCTGCGGACTTTGATATTGTTTTACAAAAATTAAAGGGTAAGGTTGAGAGGATACAGGTGGATTTGGGGTTGGTGTAAATTTTTTTCATAAAAAAGATACAATTTGACCTAAATTGTCTCTGTTGAAATTTTGCAATCTTGTCAACCAATAGTCACAGAATTTCAATTGCCCAATAACTCAAAATGCCCAAAACCCTCTATATAATCTCAGGTTGCAATGGAGCTGGTAAAACAACAGCCTCGTTTACCATTTTACCTGATTTATTGGGATGCAAGGAATTTATAAATGCTGATGAGATTGCCAAAGGGCTCTCACCCTTTCAACCAGAAAAAGTGGCATTTGAGGCTGGTAGAATTATGCTGAAAAGATTGGATGAACTCATTGAATTAGGTGAAACATTTGCATTTGAGACTACTTTGGCTTCAAAAATTTATCAAAAAAAAATTGAAGAGGCCAAACCAAAAGGATTTAAAATAACCTTACTTTTTTTCTGGCTGAGTTCAGTAGAATTGGCCAAAGAACGAGTGAAAACAAGAGTGAAAGAAGGTGGTCATAACATTGAGGCTGAGGTAATTGAAAGAAGGTATAAAAATGGGATTAAAAATCTTTTTGACTTATATTTGCCAATAGTTGATGAGACCTATATTTATGATAACTCAGAAGGAAATGCAAAATTATTGGCTACTAAATTAAAAGGCACCGATTTAAGTATTTTAAATGCTGTAATATTTAAAAAAATCATAGAAGAATATGATAGAAAATAAATTAAATTTAGAACAGAAAAAAATCATAGATGCTATGGCCACGGTCTATGACAAACTCATTGAATTCAAAAAAAGTAAAAACTCTGAATTAGTAGTGATGAAAGATGGTAAAATAGTAAGAACTAAACCATGGTTAGATGTAAAAAAAAATGATATGTAATAACCACAAATTACTTAGAAAATAAATTACCCCCTCAAAACAAAGTATATTGCTCACCCTCATGCCTAATTTGAACAGCCCTCATTTCAGTACTTTTGTAAGGCCGCATCATGGCGATTATTTGGGTTTTGTCGAGGCTCGGCTTCAGCCACTCAAGCTCTTTATTTTGTGGAATTATCAAAGGCATTCGTTGCTTCGTATTGTGAATATAGGCCATCATATCATTGGCAGGCACGGTAATTATGGTGAAAGTATTTTTAGTTTCACCCGTTTTTATATTTTTCCATTCAGAACACAAGCCTCCCATGGCAAACACTTCTTGGTCTTTTACAAATATTTGGTAAGGGATTTTCCGTTTGCCTTCAGTACGCCATTCATAAAAGCTTTCCGCTAATACCAAACAGCGCTTTGAAGTTGATTCTTTAAAGGAGGCAAGTTCAAAAATTGTTTCTGATTTTGCATTTAATGTACTCTTTTTCAACTCGTTGGCACGCTCCTCATCGGCCCAAGGAGGTAGTAAACCCCAGTCGAAAAGTTGAATCGCTGTTGACTTTGTATTGGCAATAATTGGCATTTTAGGGAAAGAAAAGCCGTTAGCATTTTCAATGGGCGTATATTCAAGGCTTTCCTTTAAAAATGTAAAACGTTTTAGGGCTTTTTTGTTACCCGCAGCGTCATAATGATAGCACATTTATACAAATAATTAAATGATATCTTTAAAAAATGTAATTTACCTTTTTGCAAATATTATTCCAAAAATTTATTTTAAGCATGAATCGGAGAAAATATTAATTGAAATCAATCAAAACCAATCCTTTTTCATATCAATTGTAACTTGGTTTTTACTCATTAATCTTGCTTTTAAATAATCAATTTTTATCAATTCATATTCAAAATAATAAGCCATGGTTTGTAATTTTCCATTATAAAAATTACTATCTATATCTTTGTTATTCAATGATTTATGTGCTTCAATTCCTTGCAAAAGCCATTGCCAACCTATTGTAAATATACTGGCCATTTCCAAATAAAGTGTTGCATCTGCTAAAAATGCTTCTGTGTCTGATTTGGCAATTTCAAAAAGATAATTGGTTGTTTCGCCTACCTTTATTTGATAGTTCAAAAGTTTTTCAGAAAATGGTTTTAATTCCTCAAATTCATCTGATATTTTAATAGTTTCCGTTATTTCCTGCATAAAAAGTTGCAAAGCTTTGCCGTTTTTCATCAAAACTTTTCTTCCTAAAAGGTCAAGCCCGTGTATGCCCGTTGTGCCCTCATGTATAGGGTGTATCCTCGCCTCTCGATAATATTGTTCTACTGGGAAATCGGTCGTATAACCAGCACCTCCTAATATTTGCACCGCCATCGAAGTACTCAAGCAGCCCATTTCTGATGGGTACGATTTGGCAATTGGAGTGAGTAAATCTAGCAATAATTCATATTTTTCTTTTTCCTCACCTTCTGTTACATGGGCTAAGTCGGCATACAAACAACATTGTAAAATCAATGATAAACTACCTTCGGTAATCGACTTTTGAAATAAAAGCATGCGTTTCACGTCTGCATGCTCAACAATAGGTACTTGAGGCTTGCTAATATCTTTATCAGAAATCTTTCGGCCTTGTGGGCGCTCAATAGCGTACTCAAGAGAAGCATAAAAAGCTGCAGTTGCTATTGCCACCGCATTCATGCCAACACCAAGACGAGCTTCGTTCATCATTTGAAACATATATTTAAGGCCTTGATGAGCCTCTCCAACCAAATAGCCTTCACAATTATGGTCGGCCCCCATCATCAAATGAGCAATTGGCGCACCTTTATAGCCCATTTTATGGTAAATACCAGCAGTAGTTATATCATTAGAAATCAGACTATTATCACTATCTATTCTGTATTTTGGCACCACAAAAAGTGAAATTCCTTTTGCTCCGGCTGGTGCGCCTTCAATTTTTGCCAACATTAAATGGATAAAATTTTCACATAAATCATGGTCGCCTGCGGAAATATATATTTTTTGCCCAGTTATTTTAAACACCCCTTCCACATCGGTTGGTTTTGCTAAAGTAATAATATCAGAAAGTGAGCTGCCTGCATTAGGTTCAGTCAAAGCCATGGTTCCTTGCCATTTACCTGTATACATATTGGGCAAAAATTTCTCCTTTAGTTGCTCGCTGCCAAAGCTTCGTAATAAATTAGCTGCGCCAGTAGTTAAAAATGGAAATACCGAAGCCGAATAGTTTGAAGCTTGTAAGATGAAAGTAGCAGAATTTAAGATAGTTACAGGAAGTTGTTGGCCTCCTTCTTCAAAGTTGAAGCCTGCGTTTATCCAGCCATCATCACCAAATTTCTTTAATATTGGAGCCATTTCAGGATGGATTTTTATATTGCCATTCACCAATTGAGGCTCTTTTCTGTCCATTTCCGTCAAAAGCGGACGTAACATTTTTGTGGCAATGCTTTCAGCGGAATCCAATACCATGTTAAAAGTATCGGAGCTATGTTCTTGAAAATAAGGATATTGCAATAGTTTTTCAACCCTTAAGACTTGGTTAAGTGTGAAATTTAAGTTTTTTTTGGAAAAAAAAGGAGGATACATTCTATTGATGAATAAAGTTTATACTATTTACAAAAATCGACAATTTAATAGTATGTTGGCAATAAATAAGGTTATTTTTTTACACACAAATTCATTTTTTAACAAAAATATCGTATCTTTGCACTCCAATTTTTTAAGACATTGGGCTGCAAGTAAGTTACTTGCGGTAATAATTATCATTTTTAACCCATTATTTAATATGCAATTAAATAACTATGAGACGGTGTTCATTGTAACTCCCGTTTTGTCTGAAGACCAGACAAAGGACGCTGTCGGCAAATTTAAGGCTATTTTGACTGAAGGTGGTGCTGAAATTGTGCATGCCTATGACATGGGCTTACGCAAGTTGGCTTACCCAATTCAGAACAAAAACACTGGTTTTTATCAGGTATTCGAATTCAAAGCACCTCCTACCTTAATCAAACCTCTTGAGATTGAGTATAAGCGTGACGAAAAAATTCTTCGTTTCTTAACAGTAGCACTCGACAAACATGCCGTTGCTTATAACGAGAAAAAAAGAAAAGGTTTAGTAGGTAAAAAAGTTGAAACTGTAACCCCTGAAGCAAAATGAAAGCCAACAAAAATCACATGACAACTCTTGTAAACGAGCCAGTTGACAAGAATCAAAATCGCAAAAAGTATTGCCGTTTCAAAAAATCAGGCATTAAATATATTGATTTTAAAGATCCTAATTTTCTTTTGAAATTGGTGAATGAGCAAGGTAGAATATTACCTCGTCGCCTTACAGGTACTTCTCAGAAATACCAAGGTAAAGTAGGACAAGCCATAAAAAGAGCACGACATTTGGCTATTATGCCTTTTGTGGCGGATGGTTTGAAATAGATATTAGATGTTAGATATTAGATGTTAGATGTTAGAAATTTTTGTAACACCAATCTATTATTTAATCAATTAAAATAATTTTAAAGAAATTTTTTATCAAAAAACGATAATGGATATAATATTAAAACAAGACATTGCTGGCTTGGGCTACAAAAACGAGGTTATCTCGGTGAAGCCTGGTTATGGCAATAATTACTTGATTCCTCAGGGTTTTGCCACTTTGGCCACCAAGAGTTCGGTTAAAGTAATGCAAGAAAACATAAAACAAGCTGCTCATAAAGCAGAAAAAATTAAAACAGCAGCTGAAGCAATTGCTGAAGGCCTTAATGAAGTTGTGCTTGAAATTGCCGCAAAGGTGGGTGATGGTACTCGTATTTTCGGTAAAGTTACTACAACACAAATTTCAGATGCTTTAAAATTAAAAGGATTTGAGGTAGACCGCAAGAAAATTGTGCTTCCAAAAGACATAAAGGTTTTGGGTGATTATGTAGCGATGCTTGACCTTCATAAAGAAGTTAAAAAAGAAGTGAAGTTTTCAGTTATTGCTGACTAATTCTATTTCTACTATTTTTTGAAAAAACTGCTCATGAAAATGGGCAGTTTTTTTATTAACTTTTTTTATCAATTATTACATATCCTCAATAGACCATAAATTATAATTTATTTTATAATCATTCAATACTCCCAAATCGTTCATTAATACAGCCACTTGTGCCTGTAATTTTCCTTTGCTTAGTCTTTCTTTATTCTTTTTAATTTCTGCAAATACAACTGTTTTTTTGATTTCGTTTACACCAATAAAATCTATTTCTATAGTTCCTTTTCTGTCCCAATAACCTCCAATATTCGTAAAACCACCAATTTCCATTTTTTTTGTTTTGAAATATCTTTCTAAAATTAATCCGCTGTAAGTATCATAATCTCGATTAACAATAGTTTTTAATTCGTCAAATGCACCAATTTCAATAAAATGGCTGTATTTATAAATAAACCTGAACCAAAAATTCAGGAAATTATCTTCAACAATATACTTTACGTTTTTTGTTTCTGATTTGCTAAACATTGGAATTGCTTTTGAAATAATGCCAAAATCCCTTTCCATTCGGGTCAAATAGCCGCCAACTTCCTTATTTACAGTAGTTTCTATTTTTGCACGACTATTTTCACATTGCGCTATTGAAGTAAGTATGCTAAAATATATGGTATATTCTTTGCCAAATTCCTCAATCAATATGTTTTTGCCCTCGCCAATCAGTATCGAATCTTCTTGAATCATATAATCAATCATTTTTACTTTTGTGGTTGCTCCATTATCCATAAATAATTGTACATATTTGGCCACTCCCCCAGTAAAAGTATATAAGGCTAGCAAATCATCAGGGCTATAGTTTGGCGAATATTTAGCTAATATTTCTTTTAATACATTGGTTTTGAAAGGTTTAATTCTTAAATGATTATTGGCTCGCCCAAAAAGTGGTTCTTTATAGTCTTCAAAAATTTTATGCATGAGTGAATAAACTGAACCACTTAACAGCAGATTCAGTTTACTGGTATCCTTATTCAAATCCCAAATTCGTTGCATATCGCTATATATTGACGAATTTATATTGTAAAACTCTTGGAATTCGTCAATGATTAAGGTGAAATTTGTTTGCTTTGAATGCTCGATGAGGAATTCAAATAATTTGGTAAAACTATTTATTTCACCAAAAATATTGACTGATAATTTGGATTTTATCTCCTCCACAAAGTCTTGACATAGAAATTGCTCTGATTTTTTAGCTACAAAAAAGTACAAAGTTGTATCATTTTTAGTAGCCGCAATAAGCAATTGCGTTTTGCCAACACGCCGTCTACCTGTCACCACAGTCATTTGAGCCATCTTTTCCGATGCTTTTCTGATTGAAGCTAGCTTTTCTATTTCCGTTTCCCGATTAAAGAATTCCATATCTTTTTTATTAATATTTAAATATTCTCAAATAGAATACAAAGATAAGTATTTTTTAGTTCCGAACTGTACAGTTCGGAACTATATATTTATATATAATAATTATAAAAGAAAAAGGGTTGCAAACTCAAAAAAGTTGCCAACCCTAAAATTTAGTCTTAAAACTGATGAAACCATTCAAACTATCACCAATAGGGTGATCCTTCAATCTTTGCTCTGAAAAATCCCGACCCCTTTGTGTGTGGTACACAGAACGTAAAAAGGCGTCTTTTGTGCCCCAAATCCACGGTTGTATTATTTTATTCAACGTCGGCAAGGCTTTTTGAGTTAGTGTAATAACCTTGCCGATGTTGTATTTTGATTATTTCTATTTACTGAAACTCAACGTATTTGGGTGGCACAATACCGTTTAACCTCAAATAAACTAACATTTGAGCTCGGTGATGGGTAATGTGATCAGACAATAGTAAAAAGATTTGTCTTTTAGTGCGAGATAATCCTATGTAATCTAAACGGTCTTCAAAATGAGATGGGTCAAAGTTTTTTAATACTAATGTGGTTTCATCAAAAGTTTTATTCATCAAATCCATTATCATTTGCTTAGATTTTCCACCCACAATTAAAGTAGTATCGGTTTTTGTCCTTTCTTTTCTTCCCCCCAATAATGTTTGGCATTGCCAATCCATTGCTCGGGCAATATGCATAAATTGATCCTCAAAAGTTCTTTCTTCAGGTGTTGGTCTATAGCCGTATTTATTAATGGGCATTGACTTTACTACTGAAAATAGATAAGTTTTAGAATTTTCGAATCTTTCTAAATACTCTTTCAAAAAGCTATCTTGCTGAGCAAAAAGGGCTTGCGAAAATAATATCAAACTAAAAATGGCAGAAAGTGAGATTGTCTTTTTCATAGTATTCCTATTATTAATTTTTTTACTTTTTAGTTATTACAGAATTTAAATTATTAAAAGCGCTTGGCTGGTCTTCTGAAAGCCAAAAAGCCAAGGTAAAGAAAATTCATTACTCCTGCCTAGCATTCAAACCAAAAGTATTTTGTACGTCGTTGTACCAGTCTTCGTCACTTAATGCATTCCAATCTACCCATTGTTCGTCTGTCATGGAGGCTCTCCACCCTAAAAATGGCAAGGCATCTGGACCAACTGGATGCCTTAAGATTGACGTTCCACTTTCTGCAATTTCTAAAATCTTGTCTGCTACTACTGATGGTGGTGTCGGCGTTTTAAGTGAAGCTGCAAAAAGCCCTCCAAACCTACGTACTTGAGGATAAATGGAATCGCCTCCTGTTTTTATATTATTAGCCATTTGTGTATTAATAACGCCTGGTTCCACAATGGCTACTCTCACGCCAAATGGTTTAACTTCCCCGGCCAAAGCCTCACTAATTGCTTCAACAGCATGCTTACTGGCTGCATATGAACCCAATGGCGTATTAGAAATATGGCCAGCAACGGAAGCAATATTGATAATACAACCAGCACGACTTGTACGCATTTGTGGCAAAACAGCCTTGGCACAGCGGAGCACCCCAAAATAATTGGTTTCCATAACAGATTTAAAAACGTCCATGGGCATTTCCTCAATGGAGCCTGTTCCTTCAATACCCGCATTATTTACTAGCACGTCAATGGCGCCAACTTGCTTGTATATGGCATCAATGGCCTGTTTTACAGACTCATCTGAGTCCACATCCATAGCAGAAATGCTTATATCCAAAGATTCCTCTTTGATTTTTTGCCTAAAGGCATCTGCATTTGCTGGATTACGCATGGTAGCAAATACTTTATAGCCTGCCCTGCCAAATGCAAATGCTGTTTCAAGGCCAATGCCTTTACTTGTACCTGTAATTAGTACTGTTTTCATGATATTTTATAGTTAAATTGTTTTTGCCTACTCTGGTTGGTTTTTGGCATTCCCGTTTTATATTTTAGATAAAATTCTTACTGTTTAATGTCTTTAGTCTTAATTTCAGCCTGTCGGGGGACAGGCCGAGGTTAAGAATTATATTCTATTTTTTAGCTTTGTGCACTTCTAATTCAATTTCAATCAAGAACTCGGGCAGTGCCAATTCTTTAATTCCAAGCCATGAGCCTGTTGGAAATTGTTTTGTGTAAATTGTATTCCTGTAAGCCGAATGTTTAAGAAATTCGGGCATATTGGTAGTAAATACATTTTCGACCACAACATCCTCAAAACTGCAACCATAATGTTTCAAAACCTTGTCTAAATCAGCATAGCAGTTTTTCATTTGTTGCAACATGTCGCCCTTTGCCGTTGGATTTCCAGCATCATCCATGCTAACAGCCCCTGAAATCTTTATGTCGTCTCCAATTTTTACAGCATGTGAGTAACCAAAAGCTTTTTCAGTTTCAACACGAAGGTTGAAATATTCTGGTGCTTCTGTTTGAGTGGTTGCTTCCTCTTTGCTATCAATAGAGGATTGATTGCAACTTTGTAATGCTAAAATCAAAACCGCAATTGCTGATAATGATCTTAAATGAATTTTAAAATTAATTTCCTTTCTCATTTTATTTTATTTTGATTGTTGAGCTTACTCTAATCGGTTTTCTGCGAGCCACCACAATGGCCTGTCCCCTGACAAGCCACTTTAATACCTATTATTTTCGGCCTGTCGGGGGACAGGCCGAGGTTAATTTATTAAGAATACTCCAAAGCAAAGTCTCTCTTTTTATGGAAAGTTTGCTTTGGAGGAAATTATTTTACTTAGCTTCCACGCTGTTTACTGATCCCATTTTCCACTCCCCATTTGTTTTTTCTAAATAAGCAGCTTTGTTGTAAACCACTTTTTTGCCGTTTGATGTACCATCAGAAACATATGTTGCCCATGCCGAATTTCCGTTGATGCGAATGATATAATCGTGGTAATTGGTGGTCGAATTATCAATTTTTGGGTTGGCTTTTAAATAATTGGTAATAGTTGTACCCACATTGGCTCCACGAACATAACCTAAACCTTTGGCTGTGTAATGATGTGATGTATAAGGCGTATTTAGCCAATAGCTGGTAGCCTTATCTGCATCTCTTTGTTTAAAAGCATTTGTCTCGCCTTCAATTGTGCTCTTTATAGCCACTTCGTCTTCCTCAACAGTATTTGCAATTGGGCTAAATCGATGATCAACAATTTTCCATTCACCATTTATCTTTTCTAAATAATCGGTTTTCATGGCACCAATTTTAATACCATTAGCTTGGGTTGTTATTAGATTTTCAGTTACAAAAGCTGAATTACCATTTATTTTCACATTCCAATCGGTAATTTCCCAATCGCCTTTTAGGTAAGAATTGTTTTTGATAACCTTTTCGGCAGTCATTTTAATTTCATCATAATTAAATAATTTACCTCTGTATGGGCCAAATTTTACATCTTTGTTGTTGGCATATACACTCATATAATCATCCAAACTTTTAGCTTTTTTAAGCTCATCAATTTCTTTTATAATTACATTTTTAATAGCTTGCTCGTCATTATCGTCTTGTTTTATATTTTGCTGCGAACCCACAAACATCCATTTTCCATTTCTATTTTGCCAGGTATAGGTGGCTCCTACTTGACCTGTTACTTGCTTTCCATCGCTTGTTGTTCTTGTTGTTTGATGTATACCGCTTGTTACAGCCAAGTTGCCAGATTGAAAAATAACAGGGTTAAGCATTTCTGTGGTTACGATGCTTTGTTTCGTGCCTCCTATAAAATCTTTACGAGCCTGATATCCACCTTTTGAATTAATATATCTCCAATCTTCAGATAAATGACTATTCATAAATTCCTTAGAATCAGTTTTATATTCGGCCAATATTTCATTTAGGGTTTCTTTGGTGAAAGGGGTAGGTACATCAGTATGCTGTGCAGATACCATTAGCCATTTGCCTTTTACTTTAGAAAAAGTATAGGTAAATACTCCATTATAGATTCGTGGAGAAATATTGGGTTTGTCTTTTGTAAAAAATTGTTCCTCCACTTTTCCTGTAACCACGGCGGTGCCACCCACTTGACTTACTTTGAGGTTTGTTTCTTTGCGTTTGTATAAACCTATCATATTTTTGACAGTTTTCAGGATACTTTCCTGATTAGAGCTGCCTCCATTGCCATAAGTAATCATGAAGCTAGGATCAGCTTCATTTTTAAAAAAATCAACATCCGTTTGCATGCGACTCATCATACCATTAAAAACGGTTTCATCAAATACTTTTTGAGCGTAAATACCTGTATTCCATACAGTTAGTGCGATAATAAATAGGAGTTTTTTCATTGTTTTGAGTGTTAAGAAAAGTTTGAATTATTTTATATTATTGGTGGAAAGCAGAGTTTAAAATGGATTTTCTAAATATATTCTTATAATTTATTCAAAATAGTATAAAAAAAATAATTTTCAAGTTAGTTTTTATTGAGTGGTAATATTTGACCAGAAAGCTTTCGAAAAATCAAACCTAACAATCACTTATTTTCTTTTCCTAAGCTTGTCACTTGAAGAGGACGCTGAGTCAATTCAGGAGACACTGCTTAGGAGTCGTTATGAAAATTTATTAGAAATCTCAAGGCGCTATATTATTATTCAATCTGAAAAAGTTGGTAGGGTCATATTGTTTCTTCACCGCCAAAAGTCTTTCATAATTTTTACCATAAGCGGCTTTTACTCTAGCATTTCCATCGTCAACATCGAGATGATTTACATAAACTCCTTTGGTATGAGGCTCTACTTTTGCAAAGAAATTACGTACCCATTCAGTATTTTTGGCTTCATCAGCAGGGTCGGCCCATTGCGATACGATATCAAAATCCCATAAATCACCACGATTGCCATAAGCGGTGCTTTCTGAACTAATTCTTGCAGCTTTTCCTTTTACATGAAAAAACAAAATAAATGAATATGGAGAGGGCTGAATAGAAGCCTGTTCCATAATGATATCAATCAATTCGTCCTTAATTTCGGGCAAATAACCCGACTTCCAATAGCGACCCATGCCATGTGGCACTGCAGCATCAATCATGGAATTTAGTGCTAAATAGGGCATTTCGGCAATCATGTCAACCATTGGGCTGCCAAAATCTCTGATAGGTTTTATGTATTGTTCACCTTCTGACAGTTCACCAAACCAGCCTACTAATAATGCAATTACAGGAATACCATCAGGCGTGTACATGAGCGAGGCAAAAATCATCAATTCATCGGGCGTAGTTCGGGCAAATTCCCTGTAAAACTTCAGCACTTCAGGTGCGGCTTCTCGAGGATAAAGTATCATGCCGCCAATAATATTTGGCCCAACTTTATGCAATTGAAAAGTAAATGAGGTAACTATACCAAAGTTGCCCCCTCCACCTCGAATCGCCCAAAAAATATCTGTATTTTGGGTTTCATTGGCAGTTAAAGTTTCGCCATTAGCCAATACAATTTCGGCAGAAAGCAAATTATCACAGGTTAAACCATGCTTTCCCATGAGCCAGCCTAAGCCACCGCCAAGCGTGAGGCCAGCTACGCCAGTATGTGAGACAGTGCCTCCAGTAGTTGCCAAGCCGAATTTTTGGGTTTCTGGATCCAATTCATTCCAAAGTAAGCCAGCTTCGGCATCAACCGTTTGCTTTTCATGGTCAATTTTTATGCCTTTCATTTGTGAAAGGTCAATCATTAAACCACCTTCGCAAACTGCATTGCCAGCCACGTTATGGCCGCCACCTTTTACTGAAACTAAAACATTGTGTTTTCGGGCAAAATTGACCGCATTAACCACATCACTTTGGGTTTTGCATTGGCAAATTAGACCGGGGTGTTTGTCAATCATACCATTCCAAACGGCACGGGCGGCGTTGTAAGTAGCATCTACTGGGGATATTAATGTTCCATCAATACTTTTTCTTAATTCTTCGATTTCAAATTCTGCGATATCTTCCATAGGTTTTTGTTGGTTTTAGTTTTTCAATATTTTTGTAAAATGGTTCAGATTGAAATTATAAATAGTATTTTTCGATTAGTCACAAATTGATTAAAATTCACTGACAATATTTTGTTATTATCTCAACCATCCACATTTATAAGCCTCATTCATTAAACCAACCGAGCTTTTTACCCCAGCTTTTCTGAGTAGGTTTTTCCGATGCGTTTCTACAGTTGAGGTAGATATTTTTAAATAGGTGGCGATATTTTCTGTTGTCATTTCCCTGGCAATTAATCCCAAAATCTCCATTTCTCTTTTTGTTAATGCTACTTCCATCATATTCACGTTTATTGGTGATACAAATGTGTAAAGAATAAAAATGGTAATTACTCATTGAATACCATGATATTTACTCATGGTATTCAATGATATTTCAAACTTTTTCCTTTAAATCCCGATTTTTCACTCATGGTATTCAATGATATTTCAAAATTTTTCCTTTAAATCCTGATTTTTTCCTGATGGTATTCAATGATATTTGGGCTAAATGCTTAATTAAAAGCTGATATTTACTCATGGTATTCAATGATATTTTGGGTTTTTTAGTGATTTTATTGTAATTCTCGAATATTTGTTTGAAATTCATTTCAACAATATTAATTTCTCTATAAAAATGAAAATAATTTACACCCTTTTGTTCACCAATATTTTCATAAATACTTCCCTTTCTCAAAATTCCGATTCTCTATTAATTGAAAAATATTATGCCCAAATTGATAAATACAAATACGAGCCAGAGAAAATTGATTCAAGCCTTTTTTGGGTAGACCAAATGATTAAGTTGGCTAAAACAAAGTATGAAAAAGGGCTTGCTTATTATTCAAAAGCTGAGCTAGTAAGTGCCTCTGGCTGGACCTATTATGGCGGCAAATATTCTATGGATTATATAATGAAAGCGGTCAATTTATTCGCTGAAATAGATAATAGGGAGTACCTTTCAAAATGTTTCAATTGCCTGAGCACTAGCTTTGCCAACTTTTATAATCCTGATAATATTTGTTATTCAAAAAGAGTGAAATACATGAACTATAACTTTTTAATACAACATGATCCAAATTTTAAAATTAAGCTACCATTTGTGGAAGAGTTCGCCGAAAAAGAAAAAGAAGTTAGTAATTCTGAATTATTAAAAGCAATAAAAATTACTAAGGATAACCTTGATTTTTGGAAAAAAAGGAATTCAATTCCTCATGAAATGTACCGCACTCAGCTTTTAGCAGAATACAATTGGTTTTTAACGAAGGATTTCAATAAAATAGAACCATTGTATTTGAAAGCCGCACAATTGGCAGAAAAGCTTGAAAATCAGGGATTTTATTCTTTATGCGTAGGAACATTATGCATGTATGCCAACTTGAGTTTAAAACATGAAAAAGCTGTCTTTTATGGAGAAGAAGGCTTAAAACATGCTTTAACTTTAAACAACAATTTTAGGGAAGGTATATTTCAAGATCAACTATTTATTGCAAAAAAAGCAACTGGAAACTTTGTTGAGGCTTATGCTCATAAAGAAAGATCTATTGCCATTCACGAACAAATAATGTTAAAATCTGAATCAAAAATAAATGGCTTGATGCGAGAAAAAAACAATGAGCTCAATAAAAGAATTGATGTTGAAAGTCAATTGAATTCTCAAAAAGAAAAGCAAACATGGTATAAAATCGGTTTAGCGGCCCTTGTTTTATTAATTGGAATCGGCATTTTCAGAAATTACCAGTTGGTTCAAAAAAACAAGCAAATCTCAGCAGCCATGCTACAAGGACAAACTATTGAGCGCCAAAGAGTTGCATCAGATTTACATGATAATCTAGGCAGCACACTTTCTTCAATCGGTTGGAGTATGGATGCGATAGATAAATCAAAAATGACTAAAAAGGAACTGGATGTGTACCAAAATCTTCAAAAAATGATTGCCACAGCTTATGGTGAAGTGCGGTTACTTTCGCATAATCTATTGCCCGAAGAATTAGAGAAACAAGGATTAATAACGGCTTTGCAAACATTAATTAGAAAATTGAACCAGAATACAATGACAACTTTTGAGTTGATTTTACCAGATAATTTTGAAAGATTAGACCGGAAAACTGAGTTTGAATTGTATTCCATCACGCTCGAATTGGTGAATAATATATTGAAACATTCGCAAGCTACTGAGGCTACCATTTTATTTGAAAAAGATAAAAAACAGCTTAAATTAAGTATAAATGATAATGGAAAAGGTATGTTTGAAAACAACAGCGATGGCAAAGGCCTCAAAAATGTACAAGCTAGGGTAGCTTCTTTGGGCGGGAAATGGGAAATAAAATCAAAAGAGAACGAAGGCACAAATTCGGTGATAACTGTACCAGTTTGAAATGAATACTAATCCGTTACAAGACCGTGCTTAATTGCGTATTTTACCATACCTATCGAAGTTTTTACGCCAAGTTTATGCATCAAATTTCTTCTATGAGTTTCTACCGTGGCCATGCTTATAAAAAGTATATCCGCAATTTGATTGGATGGAAATTCCCTAGCTATAAGCTTCAAAATTTCAATTTCACGACCTGTCAAATGGAGGATTGTGTCAGGTGAAGCATTGTTAAAATCATTTTGAGACGTTGCTATTAATTCATCAATCACTGTTTCACTAAAATATTTATTACCTGAGAAAAGACTTAAAATAGCTTTTTCGAGCTCATCTTTCCCTGCTTTTTTTAGCACATATCCATCGACTCCAGCTTTTATTGCCTCACGTATATTTGAGGCATCTTCTACCATGGTGAGTAATAAAACTTTCACGTTATGGTGTTTTTCTTTGATTTGAAGCGTCAAATCTACCCCAGAAAGATGGGGCATGTTAAAATCAGAAACTACAATGTCTACCTCTGTATTTTCCAAAAATGAAATCACTTTTCTGCTTTCATTTATGGTTGTTACTACCTCAATATTTGGCAAAGCTGAAAACATGAAGCTTAAGCTGTCGAGAATAATTTGGTGGTCATCAACAAGTAAAAGTCGAATCATAATAAAAAGATTTTGAGCAATTTAGCTAAAAAAATGAAATCTCAAAAATTAATTTATTATACGGTTTAATTTAAAAGGCTTGTAAATATTTTTTACAAATCCTTCCTATAAGTCCTTCTACGTTGGTGCGTAACTGGCTGAAAATCCTTCCAAATATTGGCAATAGCGGTATTTTCCTCCAGTTCTGGCGTGCGAATGAGTGTTTTTACCCCCTTGGCTTTTACGGTATTATAATATTCGTTGAAAATAATAGCATGCACACCTTTGCCCTGATAGGCAGGATGCACTCCAATTAAATAAAAACAAACCTCATCATTAAAATATTTTGCTTTTAATAAATGCAGAAAACCAAAAGGGAAAAGGCGGCCATTGGCTTTTTGCAAAGCCTTTGAAAATGAGGGCATTACTATGGCAAAAGCGACTAAATTATGGTTTTCATCCTCCACAAATTTGATGTACTCGGGGTTGATAAAGCTAATATATTTCTTTTTGAAATACTCTTTTTGCACATCAGTGATAGCCACAAAAGAGCTCAGATTGGCATACGATTCATTGAAAAGATCAAACATTTTATCAACATAGGGAAAAATATCCTTCGTTTTTTTAAAATTGAGTTCTTTTAATTTATATCGCTTTTTAATTAATTCTTGTGGCCGCCGAAAGGTTTCTGGGTCGATATTCTCCAACAGCATTTTGTTTTCCAAGTACTCTTTTTCCTTTATAAAGCCCAATTGTTCAAGGTGTTGTACATAATAGGGATGGTTGTACCAGGTAATCATAGTGCCAATATGGTCGAAGCCATAGGTAAGCACACCTACTTTATCCAAATTAGAAAACCCCATAGGGCCTTCCATATATTCCAAACCTTTTTCACGACCAATTTCAGCCACTTTTTCTAAAAGTAATTTCGTAACTTCCACATTATCAACCACATCCCACCAACCAAAACGTATTTTTTTCACTCCCTGACCTGTTATTTCTTGCCAATTCAAAAGCGCTGCCACACGTCCCACAATTTTTTGATCATCATAAGCCAAAAAATAGCGGGCTTCGGCATGCTCAAAAACTGGATTCTTTGTTTTATCAAAATTCTCTATTTCATCAGCTATAATGGGAGGTACCCAATAAGGCGAATCTTTATAAATTGAAAAAGGAAATTTCACAAAATCCTTCATGCCAGCGCTGGTCGTAACTTCTTTAATTTCAATCATATTTTTATTTTTTGGGGGTGTCCTCGGCTTTGCCAGAGGTCGGGCTGTTCACTTCTGCTTTTTTTATTGGGTGAAAGCCACAATATAAAAGAGCTTCGTTACCATCCCTCACCCAAATGGGCGCTCAAAGTTCTCTGAAAAATTCGAATTTATCATACTATCAACAATCCTTTTTCAAAAAGTTGATTCACAGGTTTATTGAAGAAAAACAACTCGAAATCTTCTAAGTTTACCTTTTGGTAATTATTTGAAACTTCTTGAATTGTTAAATTTTTACTCTTTTTTACAGCTATTTCCTTCAAAATTTCAGCTAACCAAATACCTGATTTGGAATCAATTACTATTTCAAATGAATGTTTTTTATCATGGAAAAATAGACTTGCCATTTCATAACTTTGGCCTTTTTTTGTTTTTGTAAACATATCTATTTTGGGTGTATTTCCCAACCAAATCATTTTATGGCTTGGTTTAAATCTATCAGAATTATAGTCTATTTCGAGCGCTTTTTCAATAAAATCGGAAGATATTTTTGTCTTGGGCACCTTATGTTCAAACCAATCTTGAAGATTAAACTCAAAGCCAAGGCCATGCATATAATTAAAGAGTGATTTTTTCAATCCAAAACTAAACGCCTCATGATCAGTGCCTTTAGGGTCGGTGAACTCAAGGTCATTGTTGGCAAAAGCACCGATTTTTGAGGCGGCTTTTTGCACCCCAAATTGTTCAGGATACATACCTACGGGTGCATGGGCCGTCATTGCAAATTGATGCCAAAAAGCTGATTGTAAAATCCCCTGCTCAAACATTTGTCGCACCATTTCCAACGAATCGATAGTTTCTTGCGCTGTTTGGGTCGGGAAACCATACATCAAATAGGCATGTACCATAATGCCCGACTCGGTGAAATGGTTAGCCACTTGCGCCACCTGCGCTACTGTGACCCCTTTTTGTATCAACTCTAAAAGTCGGTCTGAGGCTACCTCCAAACCACCTGAAACAGCCACACATCCTGATGCTTTTAAAAGTTGGCATAAGTCGCTGTTAAAGCTTTTTTCAAAGCGGATATTGGTCCACCACGTGACGGTCAAATTCCTTCTGATAATTTCGAGGGCCAATTCACGCATGAGCGCAGGAGGAGCCGCCTCATCCACAAAATGAAACCCTGATTGGCCCGTTTGGTTAATCATTTGCTCCATTCGGTCTGCCAATATCTTAGCGGAAATCGGCTCATAATTCTTGATATAGTCGAGTGAAATATCACAAAAAGTACATTTGCCCCAATAGCAACCATGCGCCATGGTAAGCTTGTTCCAGCGGCCGTCGCTCCACATTCGATGCATGGGATTTACCACTTCAATTACCGAAATATATTGGTCTAAAAGCAAGTCAGAATAGTCGGGTGTGCCCACTTTACTTTGTGGATAATCTTTGGTTTTACTGGCATTGCAATATTTCACTTTTCCATCAACCAAGGCAAAGGTTCGTTTCAAATCTTTTATATCTCGCTTATTATCAAGGTGTTCAAGAAGGTTTTGCAAAGGTGCCTCACCATCATCCAAGCAAATAAAATCGAAAAACTCAAATACTCTAGTATCAGAAATAGAACGTAACTCTGTATTTGGAAAACCGCCTCCCATGGCAATTTTTGTTTTTGGGAAATTGACTTTTATCCATTGTGCACAGCGAAAAGCGGAATATAAATTACCTGGAAAAGGCACTGAAAAAGCGACTAAATTTGGGGTTTTATTAGCGATTTTACATGCCAAAACCTTAAGTGTAATTTCATCAATATAAGTAAGTGGTTGTTGCAATGCTTCATACAATTCATCAAAGCTATTGGCCGAACGCCCCAACCGCTCAGCATACCGACTAAAACCAAAATGTGGATCTACACATTCTATAATCAAATCGGAAATATCCTCTAAATAAAGAGTAGCCAAATGCTTGGCTTTATCCTGATTACCCATGGTTCCAAAAGCCCAATCCAATTCTTCCAATTGTTCAAATCGACTGGCTTCTGCTAAAAAATCTTCTTGACAAATCAGGTGAGAAAGGGTTGGGTTTTTACCTTGCAAAAATGAAATTACTGCATCAATTGTTGTGATATAATTATCTTTTAAAGCGATGATTCTGAGGGCATTATTTGTTGGAAATTGATTTGAGTCGGCACTATGGTCTTTGTGCTCACTTACCATTTTCAACTCAATTTTTTCAAATAAATCGGTTAATCCTTTTTTTGAAAAAATGGTTAAAATAACCTCCAAACCTAAATCCATTTGGTAACATTCTTGCCCGATTGTATTCAAAAAACCTTTTATATATGCTGTGGCTGGATACGGTGTATTCAGTTGGGTAAACGGCGGGGTGATGAGTAAGTTTTTGATTATAATACTATTTTTTGCAAAATTACAAACTCATTACCTAAAAAACGCATGAACCTTCCGATTAAACTCAGCCGCTGGTTTTATCCTATGAGATAGTTTGGATAAATACAGTAGAGTTTGAAAAAAGAGCTGTAAATAGGTATTGTTTTCTCATCTATTTTTATGTTTTCTATAAACTAATATTTTTTGTCTAAAAGAAAGAATTTTCTAATTTCAGATTACAAGAGGGAGATTATAAAATTTTTTAAAAATGTATTTTAGAAATGAGGAAAAACTACGTTGACTCAACCCGACCTTTTTGATCATCTCAATAAAATACAATTGTGGTTTTTCCATAAAATTCAAGTATATTTGCATAATCAATTCATATAGTTGA
Organism: Cytophagaceae bacterium; assembly: GCA_031383555.1. Lineage (GTDB taxonomy): Bacteria > Bacteroidota > Bacteroidia > Cytophagales > Spirosomataceae > JANMZR01. Next base: position 28,086 of record JANMZR010000250.1, read on the forward strand.
TAATACATCACTTTTTGACACAATTTATCTTATTGAAATTTAGATAGAAAGACGAAAAGTGATATTTTTAATAGAGTTAAGAATTACTTAATTCTCTTTTTTTTAACCGCCCAGCAGACAGATTCAATCCTTTAAATAGAACTTATTAAATTGGGTTTTTTTTTAGGTTATTTCAAGGGGCTAAATTTCTTTTTTCATGTCAAATATTGTAGCCATTGTTGGCCGCCCCAATGTGGGCAAATCTACCCTTTTCAATCGTTTAGTTGAGCAACGCAAAGCCATTATGGACAATGTGTCGGGCGTTACCCGTGACCGCCATTATGGTTATGGTGAATGGTGCAATAAGTATTTTTCGGTAGTCGATACAGGAGGTTATGTTACTGGGTCTGAGGATATTTTTGAAGGAGCTATACGAGAGCAGGTAGAATTGGCCATACAAGAAGCCGATGTTTTGCTTTTTGTAGTGGACTGTATCACAGGACTTACCGATATGGATACTGATTTTGCACATGTGCTTCGTCGCTCAAAAAAACCAGTAATTGTGGTTGCCAATAAAGCAGATACTTTTGAAAAAGGGCTTGGTGCTTCCGAATTTTATAGCTTAGGATTGGGTATACCCTTTGAAGTTTCTTCAGAAAATGGTAGTGGAACTGGTGAACTTTTGGATGAAGTTATCAGCCATTTTGAGGAGCAAGGCATTGAAAATCCTGATGAAAATATACCGAAAATAGCGATAATGGGACGGCCAAATGTTGGTAAATCATCATTTTTGAACTCACTTTTAGGCCGTGAGAGAAGCATAGTTACAGATATTGCAGGTACCACACGTGACGCCATCAACACGAGATACAAGCTTTATGGAAAAGAATTTATATTGACAGACACAGCTGGCATTCGTCGAAAAGCCAAAATTGACGACAATATCGAATACTATTCAGTACTTCGTTCCATAAAAGCTTTGGAGGAATGTGATGTAGCTATTATTCTTTTTGATGCTTCAGTAGGCCTTGAAAATCAGGATATTAACATAATTGGAATGGCCAACAAGGCCAAAAAAGGAATTGTAATAATGGCCAATAAGTGGGACTTATGTGAGAAAGATTCGAACACGGCAGCCCAAATGGAAAAAGTTTGGCGAGAGCGATTGGCTCCTATGAACTGGATGCCAATTATTTTTGCCTCAGTGTTAGAGAAGCAACGAATATTTCAAGTGATTGAAAAAGCGATGGAAGTGCATGAGCAAAAAGTAAAGAAAATCACAACCTCTGAACTTAATGAGGTTATGCTCAAGGAAATAGAAAACACCCCGCCACCGTCAATGAAAGGGAAGTTCATAAAAATAAAATATATTACTCAGGTGCCTGCTCAGATTCCAACCTTTTTGTTTTTCTGTAATTTACCACAATATATTAAAGAGCCGTATGAAAGGTTTTTGGAAAATCGCCTTCGTGATCATTTCGATTT
>JANMZR010000257.1:0-18959 GCA_031383555.1 Cytophagaceae bacterium
CCGATAAGCCGGGTTCTGTCATGTCTTATCATTTATCTAGCCCCGCAGTCACCCACGGGATCCATCAACCTACCCATATTGGCAATTCGCCGAAACGAATTAGGAACGAGCCGCCCCATCCAATACTTATTTGGTCTTTCAACACATAAGGCTTGCCTTGCGTTTGACATCACTGCCAAACCGGTAGTCTGTTAAGCTACCATTTCACCCTGGCCTCACCGAAATGAGGTGGTATAATTTCTGTTGCGCTGGCTGTCAGATTTTCGTCGCCAAAAACCTTCCTTCCCGTTAGGAAGTATGTTGCTCTATGTTGCCCAGACTTTCCTCTCTCCCGATTTTATTCGAAACAGCGATAAGATGGCTTAATCTTCAATGCAAAGGTAGGAAAGGATTTTGATTAGGCGGCACTCCGCTTACGATTTTGGAATTTACTTTTGGGACGAAACTTAAAATCTTCGGTAGAGTATTCAAAATTTGTAAATCCACCTACTCCAAACCCCACATATCTTCAAATAATGTAACTAATTCTCTGCTCATGCCTGATTCAGAGCCCTCAAATTGGTTGGCCATAATCGAGAAAGCCATCAATTCACCTTTTTTATTATTAAAATAGCCAGCAAATGATTTGACTTTTTCAATTGTGCCTGTTTTAATTCTGAAATTATTAGCCCAAGGTTTATTTTTGGCTATGTTTTTCACGGAGCCATCTTTTCCCAAAACGGCAATTCCTTGATGAAAAGCATCGAAAAAAGTTTCATTTGAAGCTGCCGTTAATATGTCGGTCATATTTGCAGGGGTAATTGCATTGGATGTTGAGAGGCCGCTACCATCTTTCATGTATAAACCCTTCAAATTCAACGATTTAGATTTCCAATAATTTTCTAAAGTTTCAATTCCATTTTTAGTATTTTGTGTTTTTCCCGCCGATTGAGCAATAGTTTTTAATAAACTTTCTGCATATAAATTAATGCTTTCATAATTGGTATTTAAGCAAATTTCAAAAAGCGATGGTGATTTTATAATTATTATAATAGTTGAGTCAATATTTTGATTATTCTTATCCCTATTCAAAACAGCCACCTCAATTTTATTTAATGCGTTTTTTAATAATTTGGCAGCCAAATTAGGGGGGTCTGACAAGCTGCCTTTTACAATAAAATCTTCCCGATTGAGTGGTAATTTCCCTTTGGCTAAAATTGAATTTCCTAAAGGTGAGGAGTATAAATACACATCATCAGAATTAGTTTCTTTATCACCTATTACTGAGTTTATTATTTGAAAGTCAGTTAAATTAGGCTCAATTTTGAATAAATTCGAATTGTCACCAGTGTATTTATTTGTTTTGAAATGTGCTTTAAATAGGTTTTCATTTATATTTAAGCCAAATGATGCAGCACCATAATAATTACCTATGTCGCCCCATTGCCAAGTTTCAGGTACTTCATTATCAGAAAATATATTCGCATTGGCAATTACATTTCCAGTAATTACTTTAATATTTAATTCTTTAATTTTTGTGGCCCAATTCAACATCAATCGAGAATAGTCCAGAGTTTCATCAAATCGCCATGAGCCTAAAGTTGGATCACCAGATCCTTTAATGATAATATTTCCAAACAGGGTGTCATTTTTTATTATTCCAGTATATTCCAAAGCTGTTTGGTACCTGAATTTTTCACCCAAAAGCCCTAATGCAGTTGCTGTAGTTACCAATTTTAAAGTAGAAGCTGGCCTTAAAGACTTTGTTTCATTATATCCAATTATTTTTTCGCCAGTTTTACAGTTTTTTATGGAAATACCCAAAATGCCATTTTCTAGCATTTTTGTATTTTGTAAACTATCAATTTTTTGAATGAAAAAATTCCGATAATTGCTTGAAGCTGAATCAATAGCATTGGAATAATTAAGAAATAGGAAGGGCAAAAGTTTAATTAAAATCATATTTGGGTAATATTTATCAGAATAAATATAAGGAAATTTGGTAAATTTGTCTTTCGTTTATCGTATAATTTTGAAATTTTGTTTCGATTTTAATAAAGTAAAACGAAATTAAATTACGAAATAGCTCAAAGAATAGCTGTTTTTCACTATTATTTTATGAAATTAACTTTTTGGGGTGCTGCAAAACAAGTTACAGGTAGTATGTACTTGTTGGAATTGATTGATGATTACAGAATATTGATAGACTGCGGAACTGATATGGATCGCAAACTCTATGATGAAATTCAAGAAACGCCAAAATCTGAATTCGGCTTTTTCCCATTTGATGCTACCACAATAAATTTAGTTGTTTTAACGCATGCCCATATTGATCATTCGGGCAATATTCCAATGCTTTATCAGGAAGGTTTTGAAGGCCAAGTACTTTGTACCTCAGCTACTTATGAATTAGCTGAGTTGCTACTTTATGACTCAGCCCATTTACACGCTCGAAGGCTAAAAGCAGCGCAAGGCGATAGTAAAAAGAGTAAGAAAAAAATGGACCACATACTCAAAAGAGGGGATGTATATTTGGAAAAACAAGTTAAAGATTCCTTGGAAAATTTTGTAACAATACCTTTCAATAAAAAATTCAAGGCAATTGATAACTTAAATATAACTTTTATTCCCGCAGGTCATTTATTGGGTGCAGCGCATATTGTATTTGATATTTATGAAAATGGAGTGAAAAAATCAATTTGTTTTTCAGGTGATTTGGGAAGGAAAAACTATCCTTTACACGTGGATCCTGTGCAAGTTCCAGAGGTTGACTATTTGATCTGTGAAACTACCTACGGTGCCAGAAAACACGAAGATAAAATGTTGCCAGAGGACGCCCTCGCTGATGTAATCCAAAGAACTTGTATTGATATGCCTGGTCGTATGATTGTGCCTTCATTTAGTGTTGGTCGAACGCAAACTTTGCTTTATACATTAAATAGACTTTATACTGAAAGAGGTTTTACCCCAATTAAAGTGTTTTCTGACAGTCCTTTAGCTAAAGCAAGTACAAGAGTTTATCAGCGAAATTTGGGCTTATTAAACCAAGAGGCCAAAGATTATCATAAAGAAAATGAGTCATTGTTTGATTTTGAAAACCTACAATATGTGGAGTCGGAAAAAGCAAGTAAGGCAATAGACAATTATAATGAACCTTGTATTATTGTGTCGTCATCCGGTATGATTCAAGGGGGGAGAGTTGAGTACCATATTGCACAAAATATTGGGAATACTTATTGCACCATATTATTGATTGGCTATGCTTCGGAAGGTACATTGGGACATCGATTGATGAACGGCCAAAAAACTATTTCCATAAAAGGTAAAGAGGTAGAAGTAAAAGCTAATGTTGAGAAAATTGACGTTTTTAGTGGACATGCTGATCAAGATGGGCTTTTGAAATTTTTGAATTTTCAGTCAAAAGAAAAGCTTAAGCAAGTTTTTTTAGTTCATGGAGAAGAAAGCAGTATGAATATTTTCAAAGAATTGGCCGAAAGTGAAGGCTTTAAAAATGTGACAATACCAGCAAAAGGGCAGAGTTTTGATTTATAGAAAAATATTAGGAAATTGATATTTATAACCCTTTATTTGTAATCCCGTTTTTTATAATAAATTTATGAAGACTCTATTAGAATTTGAAAAGCCAATAGCTGATTTGGAGGCCAAAATTGCCGAAATGAAGCGGCTGGCAGCCGATAACAATGTTGATGTTTCGGAAGCTGTAGCACAACTTGAGGCCAGTTTAATTGACCTAAAAGTTGATACTGCCAATAACCTAACTCGCTGGCAAAGGGTGCAATTATCTCGCCACCCAGATCGCCCTTATACCTTAGATTATATCGAAAATATATGCGAAGAGTTTATTGAACTTTTCGGAGATAGATCTGTAGCCGACGACAAAGCAATGGTGGGCGGATTTGGGAGAATTGGCAACCAAACAGTGATGATAATTGGTCAACAAAAAGGCCGAAATACCAAACAAAGGCAAATGCGTAATTTCGGTATGCCCAACCCCGAAGGCTACCGTAAAGCATTGAGGTTGATGCGAATAGCTGAAAAATTTAACAAACCAATAATAACCTTAATTGACACTCCAGGAGCTTACCCAGGCCTTGAGGCAGAGGAGCGTGGCCAAGGTGAGGCCATTGCCAGAAACATTCAAGAAATGTTTATGTTGAAAGTGCCAGTAATTTGTATTATAATAGGAGAAGGTGCTTCTGGAGGAGCTTTAGGAATTGCTATTGGTGATAGAGTTTTGATGTTAGAAAATGCTTGGTATTCGGTGATTTCTCCTGAAAATTGCTCCACTATTTTATGGCGTACTTGGGATTACAAAGAGCAGGCTGCAGATGCATTAAAGCTTACATCAAAAGATATGTTGAAAAATAAATTGGTAGATGGCGTAATTCCTGAGCCATTGGGGGGCGCTCATTTGGATTGGGAAACTATGATGGAAACGCTAAGAAAATCTATTTTAGAAAATATTGGCGAATTAGAGAAAATGCCTTCAAGAAGTAGAATAGAAAGCCGTATTGAGAAGTTTTCGGCAATGGGTGTGGTGGCTTAAGAGCGATTTTTAAATATCAAATTGGACGTTTATGGATTTTTCAAAAATAAAAAATATCATTTTCGACTTGGGAAATGTTGTAATTGATATTGATCCATCTAAAACTTATGAAGCTTTTTCTAACCTATCATCTTCAAAGTCAACACCAGAAATTGAGGAATTGATAAAAGAAAATAAACTTTGGCATAGTTATGAAAAAGGTAATATTTCTGATGCAGAATTCAGAGATTTATTGAGAGAAAATCTTGAATTAGATGCTACAGATACGGATATTGATGATGCATTTAATGCACTATTACTTGATATTGACCCGATTAGAATAGATTTAATTGAGCAATTAAGTAAAAAATACAGAATTTTTGTGCTAAGTAATACTTCTCAAGTTCATATGGTGGAGTTTGAGAAAATTTTGAACCGCTGTACAAAGCGAGAAACAATTTGGCCTCTTTTTGAAAAACCGTACTTTTCGTTCGATATGGGGTTACTTAAACCAGATCCTGAGATTTATAAAAGAGTATTATCAGATTCAAATCTAATTCCAGACGAAACACTTTTTATCGATGATCTTAAAGCTAATATAGAGGCTGCTAAACTACTAGGAATCAATACTATACATTTATTGACACCGCAAACCATTATCAACTGTTTGAATGGATTATAAAAAATACCTAATTCATATCGGTTTGTTTTTACTTACAATAATAAGTACAACATTAGCAGGTGCCGAATGGATGACGGGAAGTTTATTCCTCTTTGTTAAAAATCCTTTAGGTTTTCAAGACTTTTTGAAAGGCTTTAACTACTCAATTCCTTTTCTTGCAGCCCTTACTTTCCATGAATTTGGACATTATTTTGCAGCAAAGTATTATTCTATAAAAGCCTCTCTACCCTATTACATACCCATTTGGTTCAGCGGAATGTCAGGTTTTGGAACGATGGGAGCATTTATTAGACTAATCGATAGGCCAAAATCTCGAATGCAGTATTTTGACATTGGTATCGCTGGACCTTTGGCTGGGTTTGTAGTCACATTAGTTATACTTTGGTATGGTTTCACACATTTGCCACCTGCTGATTACATATTTAACATTCACCCTGAGTACAAAAATATGGGTTCCAATTTTGCACAGAAGGCATATCAGAGCCTAGAAGGTCAAATTTTTATTGGTGATAATCTACTTTTTTGGTTTTTTAAAAACTATGTTGCCGATCCAGCATTGGTGCCAAATGGATTTGAAATCATGCATTATCCCTACCTTTTTGCGGGCTATTTATCATTATTTTTTACAGCATTGAACCTAATTCCTATCGGTCAGTTGGATGGTGGCCATATACTTTATGGCCTGATAGGCAAGCGTTTACATAATATAATTTCTCCAATATTCTTAGTGATATTTGCATTTTATAGCGGTTTAGGTATTTTTAAAATTGACCAATTTCAGTTTTTGCATTTTTCGGAATATTTAGAGAAAATAGGCCCTTTTTTATTGTATATATATTTTCTGAAAATTTGTTTTTCCAGAATATCTGAAGGCTCCAATTTTGACTGGATTTTGTCTCTTGGCGTTGCCATTCTACAACTAATCTGCTCACAATTATTCCCAAGTTTTGATGGCTATTCAGGCTTTTTGCCTTTTATATTTGTTTTAGGTAGGTTTCTTGGGGTATACCATCCCGATGTTGATGAAGACGAGCCTCTGGATTGGAGACGAAAACTTTTAGGCTGGCTCACTTTACTTATATTTATTTTATGCTTTAGTCCTGCTCCTTTTATTGTTAGTTAAATTTGGATTAGGTATTAAAATAAAAGTTTTATTCTTTGGCGGACAAATTTTATTATTTATTCAAATTATTTCCTTAAATTTTAAAAAATATTTAAAAATCAATGTTTAATTTCCTTTGCAAACAATTATTTAGGCTTATGGGGTGGAAGGTGAAAGGTAACTTTCCTGATTCACTAAAAAAAGCTATTTTTATAGTTTGCCCGCATTATGTTTGGTTCGATTTTTTTCTTGGCTTAGGCTCAAGAGCTGAAATTGGTAAACCAATTGGTTTTTTAGGCAAAAAGGAACTGTTTGATAATAAGTGGTTTGGTTGGTTTTTCTATGCCACTGGTGGTCAGCCTGTTAACCGCCATAAAAACAACAATACAGTTGATGCTGTAGCTGAACTTTTTGATTCCAATGAGAAACTTTATATTGCCATTGCGCCTGAGGGTACCCGCAAAAATGTTGATACGCTAAGAACTGGGTTTTATTATATGGCATTGGCGAGTAAGGTCCCTTTGATGTTTGTGGGATTTGAATTCCCGACAAAAACGGTAATTTTTCATGATGAACCATTTTACCCAACTGGTAATATTGAGGAAGATATGAAAGTGATAAAAGCTTTTTATAGAACGATAAAAGGGCCACAAAAAGACTGGCTTTTGAATGATTAATTTTTTGCTGTTAAGGCTTGGCTATTAAAAGTGATTCCATTTCATCCACATTTCATAAAGTTTCTAATATTTTGATGATTAGTGGCTTGTGGGTTTTCTAAAACATCTTTTCTATAATATTCTCCATAGCATTTAAGGTTTCCGCCTCATTTAAGTTCATTATTTTTGCAAATGAAAAAATCTTGCAAGAACCGGAATTTTGCCCAGCTTTATTTATAGCATCTCCATTTGTAAATCGGGTCGGTGTGAATTCATAATTTGAATCAATAAAAATGATTAATCTTGAAAACTAATTTCATTTGGTTGATTTTTTATTTTTTCGATTAAATTATCCACGATATTTATTTTTTGAACTCCTATATTTTTCGTATTTCTATTTGAAATTCAAATATTTAAGAATCAAACTAGCTGCCCTTTCTGAAGCTCCACTTTTTCCAACTTTATCTTTAAGTTTCTGGTATTCTGCTAATTGAGTTTCTCTTTTTTTTCCACCAACAATTATTGAGTTTAATTCCTTTTCAATATTTTCAACATTAAAATCATGCTGAATGAGTTCTTTTATGGTTTCTTTTTCCATTATTAGGTTTACCAATGAGGCGAATTTTACTTTAATCAAAAGCATTCCTATTTGGTAAGTGAGCAGGCTCGTTTTATAACAAACAACCTGCGGAGTACCCAAAAGTGCCGTTTCCAGTGTAGCAGTGCCTGATGTTACCAACGCAGCTTCGGAATTATGTAATAAATTATAGGTATCGTTAAAAATAACTGGTAAATTATATTTTGAATAAATTTCTTTGGGTAAATTATCGACTCCTGAGATAATGAATTGAAATTGAGGAAAATAACTAAGCATTTTTACCATTGTTGGAAGCATTACCTCAACTTCTTGCATACGACTACCTGCTAAAATAGCAATTATTGGCTTTTCACTTAATTTATATTTATGTTTGAAATTGATTTCGGGAACAAAGCCTTCTATTTCGTCCATTATTGGATTGCCAACATAGTCCACTTTGTAGCCAAATTTTGCAAAAAAATCAACTTCAAATGGGAATATTACTAGCAAATGGTCAACTAAAGCTTTGATTTTAAGGGCTCTTTTGGTATTCCAAGCCCATACTTTTGGCGAAATATAATAGATAACTTTAATCCCTTTTTCTTTGCAAAATTTTGCAATCTTCATATTAAAACCTGCGTAATCAATCAATATGACGGCGTCAGGTTGGAAATTTATGATATCAGATTTACAGTTTTTAAGATTTTGAAAGATAGTTTTAATGTTTTTAACCACCTCCCAAAGACCCATAAAAGCCATATTAGAATAGTGATTTTTAAGAATGGCCCCTTCTGCCTCCATTCTATCGCCTCCCCATGCCTCAATCTTTATATTGGAGTCAAATACCTTTAAGGCTTTTATTAAATTGCCACCATGAAGGTCGCCCGATTTTTCACCAGCTACAAAAAATAGTTTCAATTTATTTCAATTCAACAATATTACATTTCAACAATAAGTAAATCAGTTACCCATAATACTCCACAAAATTTTTATTGGTTTCTACCAACTTCAAATAGTGCAAATCGGAATTTGGCGCTTTTTCTTTTATTTTTGGTGCCAATATATTCCAAATCTCAGCAACAAATATTTCACAGCTGGCCATTTTTCCATGCATAAATTCTACATCCAGATTCAAATTTTTATGGTCAACCTTATCTATTACTTCTGATTTTATAATATCACCCAATACTTTTAGATCAATAACAAAGCCTGTCTCAGGAACAGGGAGGCCTTTCACGGTTACGATTAACTCAAAATTATGGCCATGCCAATTTATATTCGCACAAGGGCCAAATACCTCAAAGTTTTTTTGCTCAGTCCAATTCGGATTGTATAACCTATGGGCCGCATTAAAATGTTCTTTCCTACTTACAAAAATCATGTTTTTAAATTACTCTATTTGAAATGCTTAAATAGCCCTTTTTTCAGTTTTATTGATTTGTTTTTGTTACATTTTTATGGAAAATCATCCCAAAAATTCAGCAAATATCATTCTCAATATTTTACAAAGTTATTTAATTTATATTTAATCAAATGTCAAATTTAATTTGAATCTCATTTTTCCAAAATAGTTTTAGGTAAATATTAGAATAGTACAATTTAAAATAATTTGAATGTATTGATTGCTATATTAACAAATTGTAATTTTGCAAGCTTTTATAATTTCTTAATATTCAGTATATTATTAATAATTAACCAGCTTTCTACAGTAGTTTTTAAACACCAACATGATTATAGTTACCGGAGCGGCAGGCTTTATTGGCAGTTGTTTGATTGGCAGATTGAATCAAGGTAAATTCAATCATATTATTGCAGTTGACGATTTTTCTAATGAGCTTAAAAATAAAAATTTAGAGGGTAAAACTATACTTGAGAAAGTTGAACGAGGGTCTTTTTTCGATTGGCTTGAGATTAATTATGCGGAGGTAGAATTTTGTTTTCATATAGGTGCCCGAACTGACACTACTGAAAAAAGCTGGGAAATTTTGGAAGAATTGAATTTGAACTTTTCTAAAATTTTATGGGAGAAATGTCATCAATTCCAGATACCACTCGTATATGCTTCATCAGCAGCTACTTACGGATTGGGTGAAAATGGATATGACGATAATGAGACTAAAATTGCAGATCTAAAACCACTTAATTTATACGGGGAGTCAAAAAATGAATTTGACAAATGGGCAATTAAACAAACCAATAAACCTTTCTTTTGGGCTGGTTTGAAGTTCTTTAATGTATACGGTCCCAACGAATACCATAAAGAAAGAATGGCTTCGGTTATTTTTCATGCTTTCAATCAAATAAATGAAAATGGTAGCCTAAAACTCTTCAAATCGCATAATGAAAACTTTAGCGACGGTGGCCAAATGAGGGACTTTATTTATGTAAAAGATGTGCTTGAAGTCTGTATTTTTCTGATGCATCATAGGCGCAATTCTGGAATATATAATTTAGGAACAGGCCAAGCTCGTAGCTTTTCAGACCTAGGTAATAACACTTTTAAGGCGTTAAACATCGAACCAAAAATGGAATTTATTGATACTCCGGCCGACATTCGTGATAAATACCAATATTTTACTGAGGCCAAAATGACCAAATTACAATCTATTGGCTATCAACTCCCATTTACGAGTTTGGAAGATGGTGTGAAGGATTATGTACAGAACTATTTGATGTTGGGAAAATATTATTAAAATAGAACCTTTGGTAATCCGGTGTCTTTATTTTAAAAAATTCATTATTATTCTCTAGGGAAAAACTTCTCTTTCAAAAAGCCCAACCCATAAGCAGTTAATTGAATAAAAGCTGCCAGCACGCTCAAATAAGCTACTTTTATTGATTTTGTTTTTAAATAGGCATCAATAAAAATGAAAATTTTGTATAGTCCAAATAAGGTAGCTGGCAACCAAAATAATTTCCAAGAAAATAAAGGAAGTAGGATTGTAGTTAAACAACCTATTATGAATATTGCAGGGAAATAATGTACAAGTTTTAATTCTTTTGGATAAAATCTACCAATATTTATTCTGGCCCTGCCAAAGAAAAAAAGTTGGTTATAAAATTGGGAAAAGCTAGTTCGCCGTTTATGGTAAATAAAAGCTTCAGGTATTAAGCCTGACTTAAAACCAGCTTCTATTGCTCTAATACTGAATTCAATATCTTCTCCCATTCTTGTTATTTTAAATCCGCCTACAGTTTTATAAAGCTTTCTTGAAAAACCCATATTAAAGCTGCGAGGGTGAAATTTACCTCCTAAATTTTTCTTAGCACCACGAATACCACCAGTTGTAAATACTGAAGTCATCGAATAGGAAATAGCTTTTTGAATAGGATTGAAGCTGGGGTGATCTTTATCGGGCCCACCGAAAAGATCTAACTTTTGATTTTCAATTTCATGAGATGCTATTTCCAAGTATTTTGGTTCTAACAAGGCATCAGAATCTAGAATGATAAAATAGTCGCCTTTGGCTAGCTCCAAACCATAATTTCGTGCAAAACCTTGGCCGCCGTTTTCTTTGAAACAATAAGATATATTTATTTTCGATTTGAATTTCTTAACAATCCTATCACATTTTAATGTTGAACCATCTTCCACTACAATTACTTCAAAGTTGGTATATGTCTGTTTTTCAATACATTGCAAAAGTTCATTTAGCTCTTGAGGGCGGTTGTAAATGGGGATTATGATGGAGAAATGGTGGGGCATTAAATTTATACTTTTTTATTTGCTATTTTTTGCAATTCCTCAATATCTGCCTCATCTTTTTTTCTTTTAGTATTCGTTTTCATTAATACTAAATCATGTAAATGTACAATTGGTATTTCTATTCCGTCAATCTCAGAGAATATTTTTCTATTATTTGCTTCTTCATAATTTACTAAATTTACTTTTGATATAAAATCAATTTTTTGAGGCTCTTCTCCAACACTAAAAACTAAATATTCTTCAAAATTCATTTTTTCAAGTTCAAGTATATCCTCATTCTCAAAATTTAAATTTTTAAAAGCTTGGATTAATTTGGTTTTATTTTCATTATTTGGTTTTATCCAAAGGTCAACATCGCCAGTAGTCCGAGTATATCCATATACAATTACTGCATAACCTCCAATTAGCATGAAATCAACCTCTTGCAAGATCAATTCTTTAATAATTTCTTGATGTTCCTCAAAAAAAAGATTCATTTCCCACTAATTATTGTAATTCTTTTTGATTTTTTATTTTCCAAAATCTGTTTTGCATACACTTTTCTTATTAAATCCATGCCAATTTCTAACCGTTCCTTATAGCTTAAATTGAATTTGTATTCTATTTCGGCATCTTTACTTTCTTGAAATGATTTATAAATTTTAATATTCTTTTTCATAATATCTAGAAATAAATTTATGCTTTGCAAATAAATATATTCAAAACTTTCAATATCAACTATTTAACTCCTTCAAACTTTCCAAATTTGCTTCCAAAATTAAACCAATATGTTGCTCAGTAATAGCTGTCGAGAGAAACATTGACTCAAATTGTGAGGGTGCTAAATAAATACCGTTATTTAACATTTTTTGAAAATATTGTCCAAATTTCTTAGTGTCACATTGTTTAGCGTCTTCCAAATTATTCACTGCTTTATTTGTGAAAAATTGGGTAAACATTGAGCCAATACGATTTACTGTATAATTTAAGCCCAGCTTATTTGCATTTTCTCGCAAGCCATTAGCCAATCGATCACCAATATTTTCCAAATAGGTATAAGTCTGATGGTTTTCACTCAAAAAATGCAATTGTGCCAAACCAGCTGCCATTGCAATAGGGTTACCAGACAGTGTACCTGCCTGGTATACAGGGCCTAAGGGTGCCACACAATCCATAATTTCTTTTTTGCCACCGTAGGCACCCACAGGCATGCCGCCACCGATTATCTTACCCAAGGTAGTCATGTCTGGAATCACACCACATCGCTCTTGGTAACCACCTTTAGCCAACCGGAAGCCTGTCATTACCTCGTCGAATATTAATACGATTCCATTTTTTGTGCAAATATTTCTTAGGGCTTGCAAAAAGCCTTCTGCAGGCAAAACTAAACCCATATTACCAACAACTGGTTCTAAAATGAGACAGGCGATTTGGTTTTTGTTGGCTTCAATTAGGTTTTCAACAGCTTGCAAATTGTTGTAAGGGGCTGTCAATGTGTCGTTTGCCACTCCTTTTGTTACACCTGGTGAATCTGGAATACCCAAAGTAAGCGCACCTGAGCCAGCTGATATCAAAAAAGAATCGCCGTGGCCATGGTAGCAGCCTTCAAATTTGATTATTTTTTCACGGCCAGTATAGCCACGTGCCACTCTAATTGCCGACATAGTAGCCTCAGTACCAGAGTTTACCATTCTCACTTTTTCAATAGATGGCACCATTTCAACTATCAATTCGGCCATTTCAACTTCTCGTTTTCCAGGTGCTCCAAATGAGAAACCTTCCTGAATGGCATCAGAAACAGCCTTTTCAACTATTGGATGGGTATGCCCCAGTATCATTGGCCCCCAAGAGTTGATTAACTCAATAAACTCGTTACCATCCTCATCATAAAGATAGGCCCCTTTTGCTCTTTTTATAAATAAGGGTTTGCCGCCAACAGATTTGAAGGCACGAACGGGTGAGTTGACCCCACCTGGTATCACTTGCTGTGCCTTTTCAAATAATTTCTCACTTTCTGAAAAAATCATAAATTTTATTAATGAATTTGTATAATTTTTGAGTTCGGTAATAGGATTTTAAATTGTAGTATTATGTTTTAAGCCCTTTTAACTAGATAGGAATTTTATTAGAATTTTCTGTAAAAAGCCTCCATCCCGTTTTGAATGGTTGTAATAGTAAATGCAGTATTTTCATTTGGAACGAGCCCATAGTTAAAGTCATTTATCAAATAATCATCGTCAATTGACCTTAATCTAACCATTTCTGTATGATTTTGTTTGTATTTGCCTAATTGTCTTCCCCAAAATAGCATCATATCATAACCTTTCATTGTATAAATTGAGGCTAAATTATTACGGCTTTCCCAATATTCTAGTTTGAATTTTTTAACATTTTCACTTTCTTCATCAATATAATCTTGATTGAAAATATATAGTTCCAGACTATTTGAAGGATTAAATTGTAATTGATCAGGTAAGAAATCTTTTTGAGTAATTATTGGAACTATACCGAATTTCTTTTCACAAACAGCAATTGCATTCAAACTATTTTTTGGCTGACAAATTAGAAAAATACTGCCAAATTTCTTTTTCAAATAGGGTGTAAATGATTCCGCATTTAAATACTTTATTAACACAAATTTAGATCCATTTTTTTGCAATTCTTCTGCTACCATTGTAGCAGTTAATGAATCATTTTTATCATAAATTATGGCAGATTCTCCTATAAAATTACTAGCTACAAATTTGACGGCTTGCTTCACAAAACCTTGATTACTGGCTTTATTTAGAAAGCTAAATGGCTTATTTATAGTTAGTTGATTATTTTTTGAAAACGGATTAATGAGCGTGATTTTTCGCTCATTAGCGTAATATTGTATAATTTTATTTGTTTCTTGATAAACCGGCCCAATCAATATTTCCTCGTTCAAAAACTGCTGATTGTTTAATAGTTCCAAAACTTGTTTTTTATTATTATCAACATCATAGGCATGAAGGTTTATTTTAATATTTTCAGTTTTCAATTTTTCAATGGCTATTTGCATACCTTCATACAAATCAAAAACATATTGGTTTGATTCAATATTTAAAGAATCGGTATGAAATGGTAAAAGTACACCAATGTTAAAAAAATCTTGCGAATAATTTAACTTTGGCTTTGCTTGTAAAATAGGGATTTCTGAAGGTTTTAAATCATATAAAACAATAGCATCAGGTTTATTACCAAGAGATTTTAGAATTTTTAAATTCTGAAATTTCTCTTGCCAAATTTTACTTTGATCGTTACTTTTTTGGTTATTGAAATAATGAGTAATTTGCTTGTCAATATCTTTTTCAAAATATTTTGTTGAAATTTTGTTAAGGCTAGTTAGGGCTTTTTCGGTTTCTTTTTTTGAAAAATAAACCAACCCCAAAAGGTAATTGACCTCATTGATTTTCCCCCAAGATGGATAAGCAGATTGCAAGTTAATTAATTGATTTTCAGATAATTGTAATTCATTATTATGGTATAAGGCTAGGCTTAAATAATAGGAAATATAGGGTTGGTAGGCAGTAAAATTATGGTTGTTTTTAAGGCTTTGAAATGCTTTTTTGGCAAGGTCATACTTTTTGTTTTTCAGATCTATTTTGGCTTGGGAGTATTTTGCTTTAAATTCAAGTGACGGAGCTTGTGCCAAAATTCCAGAAGAAATTCCAAAGCAAATTAGAAAATAGATTAATTTTTTCATTAAAAAGTTACTAAAAAGCAAGAGACACTAAGTTAGTGCCTCTGCAAAAATACGCTATTTATTGATAATTTTTGTTGCTTATAATAGGCTATTTATTTTTTCTTAGCTTTCGACTTTGCTATGTCTTGTTGTTTTTTAGCCTCTTCAGCAGCTGCCATTGATTTTTGCAAATATGCAGAAAATTTGGATTTTTTTGGCCCCCCACCGGCAGCTATTTTTTTACGATTTTCCTCTAGGATATCTTTTAATTTGTCGTTGTTTACAAACTTTCTGATAATTAATTGCTGACCAACCGTAATAATATTAGAAACAAAATAATAAAAGCTCAAACCAGCTGGAAATGAGTTCATTACAAACATAAATATCACTGGGGTTACATAAGCCATCATTCGCATATCAAATGGTTGGCCAGTTTGTTGGGGTGTAATTTGGTTGTTATAATAACCATACGCCAAACTCGATACTGTCATTAATAAGGTAAAAATACTAATATGGGCTCCATAAAAAGGTATTTTAAATGGCAATTTTATAATACTGTCGAAAGTTGAAAGGTCGTTGGCCCAAAGGAATGGCTGTTGCCGTAACTCAATTAAATTAGGAAACAAAAAGAAAACTGACATCAATATCGGCATGGTGGCTAATACAGGCACGCAACCACTCATTGGGCTTACACCCACTTGCCCATAAAGCTTCATTTGTTCTTGTTGCATTTTGGCGGCATCATCACCAACTTTTGCTTTTAAAGCTTCTAATTCGGGCTGCAAAAGCTTCATTTTGGCCATGCCAACATAGCTTTTATAAGTTAAGGGTGTTAAAGCTAACTTAATGATTAAAACCAACACCAAAATTAGCCAACCGTAATTGGTGAAAATTTTCTCTAAAAAATTAAACAAAGGGACAAATACATATTTATTAATTGGTTTGAATATTTCATAACCTAAATACACATTTCTATCAAAATCTTCTCCTACAGTTTTTAAATATTTTGTATCGTTTGGCCCAAAGTATAGCTTAATATTGGCAGAGTCTTTTTTAAATGCATCAATGGGTAATGTGAAGTTAGCCGAAAGGGTTTTCAAGTTCAAAGAGTCGTCGGGGTGTGCTTCTGACTTTATATTTGCTTTGCTAATTGCCATTTTTGTAGGCACAAATCCTGATAAAAAATACTTTTTCTTAAAAGCTAAAAACTGTAATGGAGTTTCAAGTTTATCCTCTTCAATAGTTGTTGGGTTTTCGGAAAGCCAATTGAAATCACCTTCAGTTGTTTGGTAGTTTACCGTCGATTTTTGGCGATTGTCAACAATATCTTTTTCTGTTAATGAAACATTTTCAATCCAATTAAATTTTACCGGTTCGTTTTTCAAAGTGCCATCAAGGCCTTTTAATTTTAGGTTATAGTTAAGTGTAAACCCCGCTTCACCTAATTTATATTCTTGGCTTACTATCTGATTATCAGCAAGTTTTAAATCAAATTTTACTGAATTATCAGTTTTAGTTCCTGTAAAAAATAAATTAGAAAAGTCAATATTTCCTTTTTGGCTTGGCAGTTCAAAGCTTAATTTATCTCCTTCTTTAAATAGCACTAAAGGAATATTCCTTTTTGCTTCAAAGTTGGCATAGGTTTTAAAGTTTTTTAATTCTACCTTTTTAATGGCCCCTCCTTTTGAGGAAAATGTAACTTTAATGTCTTTGTTTTCAAGTACAAGTTCTTGATTTTGACCCTGAGCTGCCATTGCAAAATCTCCAGCTTTTTGAACAATAGCTGCAGAGTCAATTTTTGTGGATACTGCTTTTTTTGCAACTGATGCTTTTTTAATTGAGTCGGCAACAAATTGCTCTCTTTTTGGGTCAATAGGAGCGTCTTGTGGGGCTATAAAAAATTGCCATGTGAGCAATATGCCCATTATAAGTAATATTCCGGTTAGTTGATTTCTATCTATCATTTTTAAAATAATTTAAACTTATAAGGTTTTCAAAACCTTATAGGTTTTACACATTAATTTTTTTTATTTTTCGAAAACACCAATGCCGCCTTCACAAAAGCTACAAACATTGGTTGTGGGCTCATTACAGTGCTTTTTAGCTCAGGGTGGAACTGAACACCCACAAACCAAGGATGGTTTTTTAATTCCACAATTTCCACCAATCCGCTTTCAGGGTTAATGCCTGTAGCTGTTAAACCAGCTTTGTTAAACATATCTAGGTATTTATTATTGAACTCATACCTATGCCTATGTCGCTCATTTATAAGGCTTTTGCCGTAAATTTGATAAGCCATTGAACCCTTTTCTATTTTACAAGGATAGGACCCTAGTCTCATGGTTCCACCTTTATTTGCAATATTTTTTTGACCTTCCATAAAGTCAATTACAGGATTCTCAGCCTCCAAATTCATCTCAGTTGTGTTGGCACCTGGCAAGTTCAGCACATTTCTTGCGAACTCAATTACCGCACATTGCATACCTAAGCAGATTCCAAAAAATGGAATTTTGTTTTCTCTGGCATATTTCACAGCTTTTATTTTACCCTCAAGGCCTCTTTCACCAAAACCTGGTGCTACTAAAATTCCATCAAGACCCGCTAATTTTTCAGCTACAATTTCATCAGTTTCAAAGGTTTCCGATTGTAACCACTCTAATTTCACTTGTACTTTATTGGCTGCTCCAGCATGTAAAAAAGACTCTGCTATGGACTTATAAGCATCTTTAAGTTCAACATATTTACCGATCAGACCAATAGTAATAGTGGCTGTTGGGTTTTGGAGTCGTCCCAAAAACTCCGTCCAAGTGTCCAAATTAGTGTCTTTATCATTGTAAATCCCCAATTTAAAAAGCACACGTTTATCCAAACTTTCCCGCTTCATCAAAAGTGGCACTTCATAAATTGTTGAAGCGTCCATTGCTTCTATTACGTCTTGCTGAGAAACGTTGCAAAATAAAGCAATTTTTCTACGAATGTCTTCAGGTAAATGATGTTCGGTTCTACAAACCAATATATCGGGCTGAACGCCTGATTCTGATAGCGCTTTTACTGAATGTTGAGTGGGTTTTGTTTTTAATTCTCCAGCCGAACTTAGGTAAGGCACCAAAGTTAAATGGATAAAAAGTGTGTTTTGATAGCCCAAATCCCATTTCATTTGACGAGCCGCCTCAATAAAAGGAAGGCTCTCAATATCACCCACACAGCCACCTATTTCAGTAATTACAATATCAAATTTTCCAGTTTGCCCTAAGGCAGTTATACTTCTTTTGATTTCATCGGTAATATGAGGAATAATTTGAACTGTTTTTCCTAAATAATCCCCCCTGCGTTCTTTAGTAATTACGTTGTTATATATACGACCAGTAGTAATATTATTGGCTTGTGAAGTGGGAGTATTCAGAAAACGCTCATAATGCCCAAGGTCCAAATCCGTTTCAGCGCCATCATCAGTTACATAGCATTCGCCATGTTCATAAGGGTTCAGGGTGCCTGGGTCGATATTTATATAAGGATCAAGCTTTTGAATAGTTACGGATAAGCCTCTGGATTGCAGTAGTTTGGCTAATGATGAGGCAATAATGCCCTTACCAAGTGACGAGGTAACGCCTCCCGTAACAAAAATGTATTTGGCTATTTTGGTTTTGGCCTTTGCCGACATGCTATTTTTTTCTTTGATTACGGGATACAAAGTTAGCAAAAAAGGCTATTCGAGCCTAATGAAATATGAATTGAAAAGTGGGTTATTTGAAATATTTACTGAAAAGCAAAACTTAATTCATTGTATATCAACAGTTAACCTAACCGCAATTTTTTATATATTTCTAATTTCTATTTCTAAAATTCTAATTTCTATTTTTAGGGCGAATCCACGGCTTTGCCAGTGATCAGGCTATCCGCTTTATCTTTTTTAGGCTGAAAAAGCCTAAAAAAGGATGTCGCTTCTATCCTTTTCGCAGCACCATTTCAGAAATTAACAGCAGTTAATAATTTTAGGGCAATAAAAAGAGCCTAATTTGCGATTTT
>JANMZR010000319.1:0-6070 GCA_031383555.1 Cytophagaceae bacterium
TATTTCTTCAGCCCAGGTATGTACACCTATCAATTGATACCTAAAACATTCCCCACTTTCGACTGGTATTTTGAAAGCCATTATACCCATCAATTCAATGGCTTTTTCACCAGCAAAGTACCACTTTTAAACAAAACGAAAATCAGAGAAGTGGCAGGTGGTGGCTTCCTGTATGTGCCAGAGCGCAAATATCAATATTCTGAGCTTTATGGTGGCCTCAACCGCATTTTCAAAATCGGCAAAGAATACATCCGCCTTGGCGCTTATTATGTTGTATCTCAGGCCAATGACGTCGGATTTAGATCAGGCTTCAAGTTCAGTTTTGAGCCTTATAATCAGAACAGGAATACTTGGAGTTTTTGAAAGAATTATTTCTTTGCCACACTAATTATTTCCCCACAATGCGGGCATTTCGTACTTTTAGGCGTCTCTAAATGTTCAGCAAATCCCGAGGCTAAAATACCAGTGGGTAAAGCAAACGCCGCCACACCTAAAATAGATACAATTCCAGAAATAACTTTGCCAATAGGCGTAATTGGCATCATATCGCCGTAGCCAACTGTAGTCATATTATTCACACCCCACCAAAGTGCATCTGGGATGCTTTTGAAAACAGTTGGTTGTATCTCATGTTCTAGAAAATACATCAAACTTGATGCAATAAAAAGCAAAAAAAGTATAAATGACATACTCAAAACAAGCTCCTCCTTTTTGGCTTTCATTACATTTGAAATAATTCTAAGCGCATGAAAATACCTGCTCAAACGAAATAAGCGCAACATTCTTAAAACTCTCAATATTCGAACAAAACCCAAATCTGTATTGAAAAGGGAGAAATAAAACGGAAAAATTGCAAGAAAATCAATAATGCCCCAAACTGAAAAAATATATTTTACCCTACCTTTTAATGGATGATGAAAACCAGGTTGCTCCACAATAGACCAAACTCTCAATAAGTATTCAACTGTAAAAATCACAACCGAGAAAACTTCAAAGTCAATAAAATATTGGTTGTAACTAGCTCTTAGGCTGGGTATTGAATGCAAAATAATTGCAATCGTATTCAAGAAAATAAGAATTGAAAGAAAAATGTTAATGTAAAAACTTATTCCTTCGCCTTTTTTCTGAATTCTAATTTGAAGTGTTGAATTAACTCTATTTCGAAATGAAGTCATATAAGTTTTTTCTTTATAATTAAAATTAAGCATTCAATTGCGAAAATAATATTTTCTGGGCATAAAAAAAGCCTTAGAATAGTTTTCCAAGGCTTCTAATTATTCGTATTACCGTTAGCTAACAATACTTATAAATTTTTCTTTATTTAAATAAAGACCTATACCGGCTAAAATAACTAATGCTAATCCTATTGCCGGTTGATTTGCTATAAAAATTTCCATGAAAAGAATATTTAGAACAATTGGCATAGCAAATACATAACCCAAAGCTCTTGTTTTTGGCATAATCAAAAGTATTGCCGTTATTACTTCCAAAACTTTTATTGTTGACATATAACCAGTATTTCCAAAAAGATTCATAAAAGTAGCTGTATCGCCTTCCATTCGTGGTATTGGCATAAATTTGAAGAAAAATACAGCACTACTAAATAAAAAGAGGAATGCAATTAAAAAAGCAGGT
Source organism: Cytophagaceae bacterium (assembly GCA_031383555.1). Classification (GTDB taxonomy): domain Bacteria; phylum Bacteroidota; class Bacteroidia; order Cytophagales; family Spirosomataceae; genus JANMZR01. Next base: position 1,636 of record JANMZR010000319.1, read on the forward strand.
ATTTGTTTTAGGATTTTCATTAATTTTTTATTTAAATGGCAGAATTCTAATTAAACTCTTTTCCTAACAATCATTTAAAAAAATATAGTTCCCTTCAAAACAAAAAAGGTCAAAAACGAGTTTTGACCTTTCTAATTTTTAACTTCTAATTTCCAAATTAAACCCTCTCGATTGTAGTTGCAACTCCCATTCCGCCACCAATACAAAGTGTGGCAAGGCCAGTTCCTTTTCCAGTTCTTTCCAATTCGTCCAAAAGTGTCATCATAATTATTGCGCCAGTTGCGCCAAGAGGATGGCCAAGTGCAATGGCTCCACCGTTAACATTTACAATCGATTGATCTACACCTAATTTATCCATGAACAACATAGGAACAGCTGCAAAAGCCTCATTTACTTCAAATAAATCAATATCTGAAAGCTTCATTCCATTGCGTTTTAATAACTTTTCGGTTGCTGGTATTGGGCCCGTAAGCATAATGGTTGGCTCAGAACCACAAGCTGCAAATCCAGTAATTTTAGCTCTTGGTTTTAGCCCTAATCTCTCGCCCATTTCTTTAGTACCAATCAATAAGGCTGCCGATCCATCCACTATTTGGGAGCTATTTCCAGCATGATGCACATGGGTGATGGCATCCAACTCTTGGTATTTCATTAATGCTAAATTATCCAAACCTCCCATCAAGCCCATCATTTCAAATGATGGTTTTAACGCAGAAAGACCCTCCAAAGTAGTTTCAGGCCGCATAGGTTCATCAAAATCAAGTACTTCTAAACCAATATCATCTGTAACAGCAAACATTGATTTAGCAAATCTTTTATCCGCCTGAGCGGCGGCGGCACGTTTTTGAGATTCAACTGCAAATGCATCCACAGCTGTTCTACTAAAACCATATTTTGTAGCTATTAAATCGGCAGAAATACCTTGTGGTACCAATTTGTGATTGGCCACCATTTGTGGGTTCATAAAGATTGCTCCACCATCTGAACCCATAGGTACACGTGACATGGACTCAACCCCACCTGCTATCATCAATTCTTGTTGACCACTCATAATATAAGCAGCTGCCATATTAATTGACTCCAAAGCTGAAGCACAAAATCTGTTCACTTGTACACCTGCCACTGACTGCGAATACCCAGCATTCAAAACAGCGGCACGGGCAATATCAGCACCTTGCTCACCAATTGGGGCAACACAACCCAATATTACATCATCAATAAAGTTGGTATCCAAATTATTACGGTCACGCAATTGCTGTAAAACCTGTGAAGCAAGCGTAATCGGCTGAATATCATGCAATGAACCGTCAGATTTTCCACGCCCTCTTGGTGTACGTGCACAATCAAAAATATAGGCTGTTTTCATATTTTATTTTAGCCCCATAACCCCCAACGTGGGGAGTTTTGAGCACTGTTTATATTTTATCAAATAATTTTCTGTGAAGTTATGAAATAATAGTATGCATGCATACTATTATATGAAAATATTTTTATTTTTCTTATTTTGAAAACATAAATCGAAAGGTGCTAATAGAATTATTTTTTTGGTAATTAGACAAAAAAACTCTTCAAGGGCTTTGAACCCTTGAAGAGTTTTTTAATAATTATTTGTTTTTATCCTCAACAGGATATGTTTTTACCATCGGATATTTAATCCCCAGTTGCTCCAAATAGGTTTTATATTTTGTTGGATCAAAATAGAATTTTTTCATTTCTGGGCGAAATTTGGCCATAATATCAGTGTTTAAAGTAATGGCTGGCTTGTCAGTTGCTGAAATCAATGGCTCATATTTTATGGTTTTGGTTTGTTCTTTGTTATAATAATCCCAAGCATCTGCAATTATTTTGGGGTCATTTAGCATATCTAATAGGGTCATTGCCTGCACCTTAGCGCCAGCAGTTAGGCCTTTATGTGCAATAGGAGTTGCCATAGAAATCGCATTGGCCCAATGATGACCTGGCAAACCAGGAATATTTGATGGGTACCAAAGCGTAATAGTTGGCAGTGACCACGATATATCCGCTATATCGTCTGATCCTCCACCCATTGAGGGTAGTGCTACCATATTTGTATCTACCTCAGTTTTCAAACCCTTGGTTTCTGGTGAGTCCAATTCCTTTTGTAAGGAAGTGGCCAATAATTGGTCGTCGGCTGACCAAACAGGCATACCAATTTTCATGATATGTTTTTGCATAATTTCAGTCATGGGCTTATTATAATGTGGTGGCCAGGCTGAGCCTACAATTTCATAAGTGTATTTTGTGCCCGTCATCATGGCGGCACCTGAGGCCATTTGTTTGCCAAATTCAAAAAGTTCCTTCACTTTTGGGTAAGTTCTTTCTCGGAAATAATACCAAACAGAAGCTTTTGAAGGCACTACATTTGGTTGGTCGCCTCCGTTAACAATTACATAATGAGATCGCTGTGTTGGTAAAAGATGCTCTCTTTTGTAGTTCCAGCCTACGTTCATCAGCTCAACAGCATCTAAAGCTGACTTCCCTCTCCAAGGATTGCCTGCGGCATGGGCGGCCTCGCCTTCAAAATTAAATTTCACGGAAACTACACCATTCATACCCACATCACCATGTTTTACATTAAAATCATTACTCACATGAGTGAAAATGCAGGCATCTACATTTTTGAAATAGCCATCTCGAATATAGAAAGCTTTTGCTCCAACCAGCTCTTCAGCTATTCCGGGCCAAAGCATTAAAGTACCCGACATTTTTTCTCTTTCCATAATTTTTTTAATGGCTAAAACGGCTGTAATATTCAATGCTTGGCCTGAATTATGCCCTTCGCCATGGCCTGGCGCACCCTCTACAATAGGATCATGGTAAGCGACTCCAGGTTTCTGTGAAGCTTTTGGAATACAGTCAACGTCAGAGCCTATGGCAATAAATGGCTTACCCGATCCCCATTTTGCCAGCCAAGCTGTTGGCATTCCAGCAATACCTTTTTCGATTGTAAAGCCCTCTTTTTCAAGTAGCTCTGTTAAATATTTAGTGGTTTCAAATTCTTGAAAGCCCAATTCGCCAAAACTAAAAATTTGGTCATTCATTTGGGCAGTAAATTCCTTTTTTTTGTCAATTTCGATAATCAATTCTGCTCGTAGCTTTTCAAGTTTAGTATCCGAAAATTTCTTTTGCGAAAATGTTTTTTGACAAAAACAAAAAATGAGGGGGATTAAAATTAAGTTAATTTTTTTCATTGTATTTGGATTATTTTTTACAATAAATATAATAACATAAATTTGTTTTTTTATAAAAAATATGGAACGCCAAATTTTCTAATTTTGTTCGTTATAAAAAACCAAACTATGCTCTCAGATAAATTTTTTGAAGAATTATATCAAAAACACCAATTAACGCCACATTTTCCCAAAACTTCAACTGTTGCCAGACTGGTATCAAGGTTGATATTTGTTTTATTTCCTGAGCAAAGTAAGCAAAATTTCAATTCTATAGATGGCTTAAAATGTAATTTTGAGTTGATTGAAAAAGACTTACAAGATATTTTGGCTTCCATGCAGGAGCATTTGAAAACGCCTGCCGAAGAAATCACCAAAGATTTCGCCGATAAAATTCCATCAATTTATAAATTATTATTAACGGATATACAGGCTATTATTGATGGTGACCCAGCGGCCAATTCAGAATATGAAATCATAAGAACTTATCCGGGTTTTAGTGCCATTGCTTTTTACAGAATTGCACACGAATTATATGAATTAGGAGTACCTCTTTTACCAAGAATGATTACAGAATTTGCTCATTCTCAGACAGGTATTGACATACATCCTGGAGCAAATATCGGCCATCATTTCTTTATTGACCATGGTACTGGTATCGTAGTTGGAGAAACAGCTCTTTTGGGCAACTATGTAAAACTGTACCAAGGTGTTACACTAGGTGCATTGAGTGTTAGTAAAAATATGGCCTCCATGAAGCGGCACCCAACTATTGAGGATAATGTGGTGATATATTCGGGTGCAACTATTTTGGGAGGAGATACCGTAATTGGTAAAAATAGTGTGGTTGGAGGAAATGTTTGGCTTACTAATTCGCTGCCAGCGGGCACAAAAATATATCACCAGGAGGAGGTGAAGATAAGATGAAAATGTAAAGCGGTTCGCCGCCCGATATAAACTGATAAGCGGAACGCCGCCCGATTTAAATGTAAAAGGGTAAATAAAAAATTTTAGCGTAAAAAACTTATATTTTATTTATTTGCAATAAAAATAATTCTCAAACATGACACTTCTTGACCTAGTCGGAAACACTCCAATAGTGGAGCTCAATCGCATCAACCCAAATCCGAATGTGAAAATATATGGGAAGTTGGAAGGGCATAACCCTGGTGGATCGGTGAAAGACCGTGCCGCACTGAGTATGATAAGAGGTGCTTTAGAGCGTGGTGATATTTACCCAGGAC
>JANMZR010000326.1:0-5551 GCA_031383555.1 Cytophagaceae bacterium
GTAGGTTTCAATATAAATAGTCCTTAAATTCTATTTCAAACCCATTAACTTTACTTTTTTAAAAGGTTAATGGGTTTTATATTTGTACTTAATTTAAAAATAATATTAGCTTATTTACAATAATTAGCGAGTGATAGTATTATTTTTAAATTAAAATTTTCTCAAGTAAAATCGTGTTGTCTCAAAATATTTGTGGAAAAAGTTAAATTAGAAATATTAGGGCTCTCACCGTCTCAGGCTCAAGCAGGTTCATTTGCATTGGTTTTAGGTGAAGAATTTGGCAACAGAAGGTTGCCAATTATTATTGGTATGTTTGAAGCACAAGCTATTGCTATTGAAATTGAAAAGATATTGCCAAATAGGCCAATGACTCACGATTTATTCAAACAATTTGCATTGAAATTTGGATTCAAAGTAACTGAAATTCAAATAATTGATATAAAAGAAGGTATTTTTTTCGCTAAAATTATATGCACTGATGGCAATAAAGAAGTAATAATTGATGCACGTCCATCTGATGCTATTGCAATTGGAATTCGATTTGAAGTACCAATTTATACTACTGAATCAGTAATTGAAGAAGCAGGTATTTCCACAGCTGAGGCTGTTCAGGGAGATAGTATGACAGAAGAAAATGAGGATGACTTAGAATTTGAAGATCGCCCCAAAAAGAATTTTTCAGAAAGATTAAGAGATTCTTCAAGTGTTGAATTACAGAAAATGCTGGAAGAATCTCTATTTAATGAAGAATATGAGCGAGCTGCCAAAATCAGAGATGAGATTAGCAAGAGAAATTAAAATCTAAAATAATCTAGTATCTAAAATACAAAATCTAACATCTACAAAGTTGGCTTAAATTCCATATTCACAACAGTATTATTGTCAACGATAGGAAATACTTTTTCATTTGGCCTTAAAACTAGCTTGCTTTTTGTTAATTCCACCAATAAAAACTCATCCTTTAAGCCTGGAATATAAATCAGTACGTTTTTCTCATTATTTGTTAGTTCCCAAGTGCCTCCATTTGCAATTTGGCCATTTGCTTTTACAATTGCTCTCACTTGGTTGTTATTTCTAAATTCAAACTTAAGCTCATACAAAAATTTTGCACTCGTATTAAGCTTACTTTCTTGAATAATTGTTTTATCTAATGCCGTAAATTGCTCAATTACCCAACTATTTTTTTTAATAAGATCAGTTACAGATTCAGTCGGTAGTGGAAGATTTTTCTTTTTGCACGCAGAAAAAGTTACTAGAATAAAAAGAAATGGAACAAATATTAAATAAGTTATATTTTTCTTTGATAAAAGCATATTAAAATTTAGTAATAATATTATATTTAAAAAATGCTGCTAATTTTCAAATTAAAGCACATTCTTATTCAAAACGAAATACAAATCTATTAATTTTAATCTTGGATAAAAAATAGAAAGCATAAATGGTAAGACTAATATTTTGTATTTTGATTTGGTTTTCTTTTTTGCAAATTAGCAACGGTCAAATTAACTGTGATAATGTTAATTCAACTTTTAACTTTAATCCAACCCCATTTTCGCAAAATAAATTTATCAACTGGGATAGTTTTCCTGAATTTAGCCTTCCCTTTAAAATTGTATATAATGGTCCTCGTTTTGGCGACAATAAGCAACAACCTCTTAAGCACGGCTTTACTCATTTATCGCAATATTCTGGTGCCGATTCAGCCAATTTACCAGTCAAAAATAGGACATTGATTTACTATGGAGTAGCTTATATTTTTCCCAGACCTCAGCCTTGGCAAACTATAAGAAGCCCTTGGGGGAATGATTTGGCTGACTATCAGGCTAAATGGCGAGGTGAAATGGCTGCCTATGCCTCGCATTTTATTGATACCAAGGGAACCAGATCGCCAGCTGCTGATATGTTAATTTTGGATATTGAAAGGCATTGGGAAGGCGAATTTCAATCGGCTACCGATAGAAGCATATTAGCCATAAAAAATGACCCAAAAGTACCAAAAGAATATTCACAATTAACTGATGCTCAATTTATTGAAAGATATAAGACTGATATGTTGAAATTGTATGCTGAGCCATTAACTTTTATGAAAAATGATGGTTTATTAACAAAATTCAATTCATTTAGCAGCTACGGCGATGTGCCAATCAAATTCCAAGGCTTGAATATTGAGGCCAATCAATGGACCGATTGGCAAACAAATCCTGTTCGGTTATCGTATTTGATGAAAGAAGAAGACACAAAAAAGTTTGGGGGAGTTTTTTACAACCAAATGGATTTTTTATGTCCTTCCGTATATGTGCAAGCTGAATATGCGGCTAATCCAAAATCTCGTGGGGGTAATTATTTATCAGAAATGTTATTTCAAATTGAGGTAAATAGGGCTTGGTCTAAAAAGGATATTTTACCCTTTGTTTGGTTGCGTTATGAAGATTTTTCACTACAATATCCTCGTTGGATCAAGCCTTATCAAGCCGAAGCCATGGCGATTTTTCCATTTATGGCTGGCGCAAAGGGAACTGTACTCTGGGAGGATAGTTTTGAACCTGTTGACATCAATTACACCACCTATGAGCATTATATAAATGGGCTTTACAGGCTTTCGCTTTATAAGTCATTTTTTGAAGGAAATTTTGAGTTTGTACAGGCAGAAAACGCTCGTGATTTGAATGCGAAACAATTACCTGTATGGCGAGGGGTAGTGAAAAATAATAAAATATTAATTGCGGCACAAAATCCGTATGCATCTGAAAATGAGATTACTAAATTGGTTGTAAGCCATAAGAAATGGTCAAATACAATAAACCTAATTGGTAGAAATGTATTTTTATGTTCGTTTAACTTAGCTGATATTACGGGCAACGAACCTTTGGCAAATACTTTTAATTTTAAAATTTTAGAGAATCCTTTGACTCTAAACAGTCTAAAATTTAGCCTGAATTTACCTCTAAATCAAGAGTTTGAAGTAGCTGTTTTATCAGCAAATGGAAATACTATTTATAATGAGGAAAAGACTGGCTTTCAAGGTGAAAAAGTATATGATGTTAACCTTAAGGGTCTCAATAAAGGAGTTTTTATTCTACAATTAAAGTTTGAAAACGGCATAATTACCAAAAAAATATCAAATTGAGCTATAAATACACCAACCAACTTTCCGAAGAAACAAGCCCTTATTTGCTTCAACATGCCCATAATCCAGTTAATTGGCAGGCCTGGAATGAAACTTCATTGCAAAAGGCAATCACTGAAAACAAACCCATTATTTTAAGTATTGGCTATTCGGCTTGCCATTGGTGCCACGTAATGGAGCATGAATCATTTGAAAATGAGGCAGTTGCCAAAATAATGAATGAATATTTTATCTGCATAAAAGTGGATAGAGAAGAGCGCCCTGATGTCGACGGCATCTATATGGATGCAATCCAGGCGATGGGTATTCACGGTGGCTGGCCGTTGAATGTTTTTTTAATGCCTGATAAAAAACCTTTTTATGGGGGTACCTATTTTAGACCCAATCAATGGGCAAGTATATGCCAAAATATTGCTGAGGCTTTCTTAAATAATAGGTCCGAACTGCAAAATTCGGCGAATGGTTTTGCTCAAAATTTGCAAACTTCTGAAGTGGAAAAATATGGTGTTAGCTTATCTGAAAATACTCTACAATATGCTGATTTTGAGTTAATTGTATCAAAATTAATCGATAATTCTGACCCAATTTGGGGAGGCGTGAACAAAGCGCCAAAGTTTCCAATGCCATCAATTTATTTGTTTTTATTAGATTTTGTGACTGGAATTAAATCGAAAAATGAAATTGTAATATCAGCTGAATCTCATTTGCAAACTACCCTTAATCGTATGGCGATGGGTGGCATATTCGATCAAATTGGTGGTGGATTTTCACGTTATTCTGTGGATGGAGAGTGGTTTTGTCCCCATTTTGAGAAAATGTTATATGACAATGCGCAATTACTTACACTTTATTCAAAAGCTTATTTATGGAATAAAAGTGAATTATATAAGGAGACCATCACTAATACTATTTCGTGGCTCAAAAGAGAAGTTTTGATGTTGGAGGGTGGCTTTTACTCTGCCCAAGATGCTGATTCAGAGGGTGTTGAAGGAAAGTTTTATATTTGGTCTAAGTCAGAAATTGATACTATTTTAGGTGAAAAAGCTATTGAATTTTGCAAAGTATTTCAAATAACCGAGGTGGGAAATTGGGAGCATGGTCAAAATATTTTGTGGAAAAACGAACCAATTCTGAATAGTAAATTCAAATCTGAATTAGAACTTTTACTTAAATTTAGGAATAAAAGAATATTTCCAGGGCTTGATGATAAAATACTTTGCTCATGGAATGGGCTTGTAATCAATGGGTTAGTAAGTAGTTATATTGCAGTTGGCGATAACTCTTATTTGGAAATGGCCATTAATTGTGGTGAGTTTATTAAGAGAAATTTTTATAAAAACGGCAGATTAAATAGAACTTATAAAAACGGGGAGTCAAAAATTGAAGGATTCTTAGAAGATTATGCCGCTATAATATCGGCATTCATTGAATTGTATAAAGTTACTTTCGATGAAAATTGGCTGAGCTTAGCTGAAAGTTTGGCTTTAACTTGCTTTAAAGATTTCCTGAGTGATGAAAAACTTTTTTTTAATTTTTCAAATAATATTTCAAAAGAATTGATAGCCAATAAAATTGAATTGTTCGACAATGTAATTCCTGCCTCCAACTCAATTATGGCTCATAATTTATATGATTTAGGCGTATTATTATCAACAAATGATTTTATAAATCACTCAATAGCAATGGTTTCTGCAATGAATTTGCTCATTACTCGCAATGGTGAATACCTATCAAATTGGGCGGCAATCGCTCAAAAGCAGTCGAAATCAAAAATTGAAATAGTAATATATGGTTTGGAATGTTTTGAGTTTGGAAAGATATTTTTCAGCCAAATTTCAAGTAACGCATATGTGCTTGGAGCTGAAAAGGTTTCAACATTGCCATTGTTTGAAAGCAGGCAGCCACCAACTGGTAAAACTTATATTTATGTATGCATCAATAATGCTTGTAAGCTCCCCGTTCAATCCGTTGAAGAGGCTATTAGTTTATTTAAGTTGGATTTATAAAATGCTCTTATTTAAATATAGATACAATTTCGAACTTAATTAAACCATACATTTTCAATAATTTACAGTTTTAAATACAACATGTTATTATTTTTAGGATTTTATTCTTTCAGGGTTTTCGCTTAAAAAGGAGCCCCACCCTTTTTTTGTGCTTTTAGTTGCTTTTTTTGCTGTTTTTATTAAAATATTATCATGGAAGTGGTGGCATATAGCAATGCCAATGGCATCAGTGGCATCGTAAAGTGTGGTATCTAATTTCATTTTCAAAATAGACTCTAACATGCTGGCTACCTGCTCTTTAGATGCATTCCCGTTACCTGTAACTGATTGCTTTACAGTTTTTGGGGAATATTCTACAATTGGTATTTCATTGGCTAAAGCTGCTGCCATTGCTACACCTTGAGCTCGGCCCAGTTTT
>JANMZR010000331.1:0-4030 GCA_031383555.1 Cytophagaceae bacterium
CCCCAAGTTAAGCCCTGCTCGATACTTTTTTTACCCATAATTTTATAAAAAGTATGACCAGTCAGGTAGCGGCCTTTTCGTTTTATGGCAATATCAGATGCCAAACCAAACTGGTGAGCCGAAAGAGGCGAGGTTGATTTACCAGTTTTCAAAAGTTTCTCCTGACTATCTGTTTTTCTAAAATCAGATATTACAATAAATTTATAATTGGGTAATTCCGCAGGTAATTGATTAAATAACTCAGTTCTTTTTTTTACAAAATCGTGACGAAAGGGTTCAATTATAGGCCACCATCGTTCATATATTTTAGAATTTGGGCTAATTAACGCCTTAAATGCGATACTGTCAGATAAAGTTAAATTAGTGAAATTAGATTCATCTACCGTAAACTTCAAAAATAAATTATCAACTTTTTGATAACTAAATCTATTTTTAATACCTTGACTATCAGTTATTAATAACACAATTTTTGCTGAATCAGTACTATAATTTATGGTATTATTTAACATATTTGCCAAATCAAAAAGAGAATATTTGGGAATTTTTGTTGTATCACATTTTTGTTTTTCATTTTTTGAAAAAGTTAGGTTACTTTCGGTTTTTTCACCAAAAAAATAAATTAATCCTGCAAAAAAAAGAATAATTGAAAATAATAAATAACGGTTCATTTTTAATATTTCAATAATTTTGTTCTTCATAATTTCGAAAAAGTTCAGATAATTCCATGGTTATTGTACCTATTTTTCCATCGCCAACTGGCTGATTATCAAGCTTTGTAATCGGCATTACTTTTTTGGTACTACCAGTCGTAAATATTTCATCAGCAGCCATAGCTTCACCTAAAGTTACCTCTCGTACTTCAACTTCCCATTGATTTGAGGCTATTTTTAAAATATGTTTTCGAGTAACTCCATGTAAAATATTATTAGCTGGCGTAATTATTTTTTTATTTACTACTATAAAAACATTCGAGCGTGAAAGCTCAGAAATGTAGCCATTTTTATGATAAAGGTAATCGTCGGCACCCATTTCCAGCATTTTTGGGCGATGCAAAATAGGCACCATATAATTTAACGACTTAATTTCAGGTAATTCTCTAAGGTATTCCAGTGTCATCAAATGCATTCCTTCTGGCTTATCTAAAAAAGTAAACGGCTTGGCTATAATAATTAAATTGGGAGTTGTTGGTGTATATCCATCGGCTGAATAGCCACCTGTCATTATCATTTTAATACCTAAAAGTGGGGCATCATTCAACTTTATCAATTCCTGAATTATTCCTTTTAATTCATCTCTAGTATGTGGAATTTCCAATTGAAATTTACTTGAAGAAAACTCGAATCTATCCAAATGATCTTCTAAAAATAGCACTTGTCCGTTAACCGACCGAAAAAAATCAAATATACCATAACCTCGCAAAAGCCCGAGGTCTGAAACGTTTATGGTGGCTTCGTTTTCAGGGATATATTGACCGTTTAAATAGAAAAAGCCTCCCTGCCCCCGAAGGAGGGGTATCTGGTCGGAATTTGAAATATTTTGAATCATAAAATTTCTATTTTTTTTAAATATTAAGCCTACCCAATAATTATTTTACCAACCAATTGCAATTTAAAACATATTTTATAAACCTTCCAGACTATTATTTTGTCAACCAAGTACTCCCCCCATCGGGGGCAGGGGGGCTAATAATTCCATCAGTTTAACCGCCTCCATTGCTTCCCTCACATCATGCACTCTTAAAATATTTGCCCCTTTTTGTAAAGCAATTGTATTCAAAACGGTAGTGCCGTTTAAGGCTTCATTGGCGGTTATTTCTAGCTTTTTCCAAATCATTGATTTTCGAGAAATGCCAACCAAAATGGGGCAATCTATCATTTTAAAAATTTCTAATTTACTCAAAAGCTCGTAGTTTTGGTTGCTAGTTTTTGAAAAACCAAAGCCAAGATCGATTATGATATCTTTTTGCCCTAATGCTCTTAATTTGCCAACTTTTTTCTCAATTTCATCTAAAACTTCAAGGCTAAGGTTATCATATTCAGCGAATTGCATCATGGTTTCCACAGTGCCTCGCATATGCATGAGTACATAAGGTACGCCCAAATCCACCACAGAATGGTACATATTTTCATCCATCAAGCCCCCCGAAACGTCATTCACCATCATGGCCCCAGCCTCTACAGCCTTTTTTGATATCTTAGAACGAAAAGTGTCAATTGAAATCAAACAATCTGGAAACTCTTTGATAATTAACTCAATAGCAGGAATTACTCTTGCCAATTCCTCATCTTCTGGTACAGCTGGCGCATACGGGCGGGTGCTATGCCCACCGATATCAATAAAAGTGGCTCCTTCCAAAAGCATTTTTTCTACTTTTTGCAAAATATTAGCCTTTTCAACTGAACGACTGCCTTTAAAAAATGAATCGGGAGTCACATTCACAATGCCCATCACTTTTGGTGCGGAAAGGTCAATGAGTTTTCCTTTGCAATTGATACTGAAATGAGGATTTTCGTTCAAATTTTAATTATTTTTGTAAGAAATAAAATTTATACCACAAATGTCGCAAACAGAAGCGGAATATCGGCAAGTTATAGCAATTTGCAAAGCACTTTTCGATAAAAAAAATAAAGATTATGGTACTTCTTGGCGCATTTTGAGGCTTCCAAGCATCACCGACCAGATATTTATCAAAGCAAACCGAATTCGAACTATCCAAATGAAAGGCCAACAAAAGGTGGCTGACGATATTAAAGGAGAATTTATCGGTATCATCAATTATTGTGTTATGGCGTTGATTCAATGTGAATTAGGCTCAGAAAACCAAGTAGAACTAAGCACTGAACAAGTTTCAGAACTGTACCAAAAGCATGTGAACCAAACCATCGAGCTACTCATGAACAAAAACCACGACTACGACGAAGCCTGGCGTAGCATGCGTGTAAGCAGTATTACCGATATCATACTCATGAAACTATTTCGTACAAAACAAATTGAAGATAATGGAGGCGTTACCCTAGTTTCAGAAGGAATTGAAGCCAACTATCAGGACATGATAAATTATGCAGTATTTTGTATGATTTTGATGGAAGGGGAATGATATTAATACGCCACCAAATATTGTAAATGAAATAAAACTTACTCCCGAGCCGAGTCTCTCAAAGAGGACTCGGCGACATTTCGGAGTGAATAATCAACAATAACCACAAACCAAAAATGAGTACAAAAACTAAAATTGAACATAAAGATGGGTTATATTTCATGACATTTACTTGTGCTAAATGGATAAGTCTTTTTGAAATTACTCAAAGCTATGATTTGGTTTATAATTGGTTTGATATTTTAGTAAAAAATGGCAGTAAAATATGCGGTTATGTAATAATGCCTAACCATTTGCATGTATTGATTGCTTTTACAAATTTTGATAATAAGTCAATTGTTACTATAGTTGGTAATGGAAAGAGATTCATAGCTTATGAAATTGTTAAAAGATTGAAAGAAAAGGGAGAAACAAAATTATTGCTGGATTTAAGCAATTTAGTTTCATATTCTGATAGAAAAAACGGTAAATTACATGAAGTATTTGAGCCTTCATTTGATTGGAAAGAATGTATTTCTGATAGCTTTACAGAAACAAAGCTCAATTATATTCATAATAATCCGTGCAGTGGTAAATGGAATTTAGCAAAAAGCCAACAAGATTATTTACATAATTCGGCAAAATATTATATTGAAGGTCAGCAAGGTTTTTATAAAGTTTTCAATTATAAAGATTTGGTTGATAATGTATTTATAGAAAAATAAATAAGTAAAGCCTAAGTATTGTGCTCCGAATGTCGACGAAAAGCAGAAAGCCTAAGTATTGAGCTCCGAATAACGCCGAGTCCTCTGCGAGAGACTCCTATGTTTGTAAAGATAAATTTTTCAAATCAAAATTAGGTAAATTTAGTGTTAAAAGTGATAAAAAGGTGAGAGTTTTATGGGAGACTAAACAACTTTTAAAGTATGTACTAGCAGAGATACTACCTCACCT
>JANMZR010000337.1:0-1539 GCA_031383555.1 Cytophagaceae bacterium
GGAGCCACCCTGTAAAAATGAGCCAAGTACGAGGAATTGACCCTTCTATTTATTTTGACGAAGGCACAGATAAAGCATACGTGGTTTACAACAGCGATGCTCCTGATAATAAACCACTTTATCCGGGCCATCGCACGGTACGGATGTATGAATTTGATTACAAAAACTTAAAAACAATTGGCGAGCAAAAGCAATTGATAAACGGTGGGGTAGATATTACTAAAAAACCAGTATGGATTGAAGGCCCACACATTTTGAAACGCAACGATTGGTATGTTTTATATTGTGCCGAAGGCGGAACATCGGTCAATCACTCGCAAGTTGCCCTACGAAGCAAAGATATTTGGGGGCCTTATGTGCCTTATGAAGGAAACCCTGTATTGACCCAAAGAGGTTTACCAGCAGACCGTGCAAATCCAATCACATCGGCAGGACACGCCCAATTTATCGAAGGACCAGATGGTAATTGGTATTCGATTTTCTTGGCTGTACGCCCATATGAAGGTGATTATTATAATACTGGTCGCGAAATGTTTATTGCTCCGCTCACTTGGGTCAATGACTGGCCGATGATTGAACACGGCGAAAAAGTGATTGAATACAAATACAAAACCAATATCAAAGAAGTAAAACAAAAAGGAGCTTTGCCTCAAAATGGCAATTTTTCCTATACGATGAAGTTTGGCAAAGGTCTCGACCTCTCCCTAATGCACTTGCGAACTGTGGATAGTAGTTCATTCAAAACTTCCAAAAATGGACTAAGCCTTAAACTAAAATCCGAAACGATTTCTGAATTAGGAAATCCTTCGTTTGTAGGCAAACGTCAGCAACATTTAACAAGCTGGGCAGAAACTGAACTCAATTTTTCGCCGAAATCTGAAAAAGAGAAGGCGGGTTTAGTGATTTATCAAGACGAAAGCCATTATTACTTTTTGGCGAAATCTATCAAAGACGGTAAAACTCAAGTTGAATTATACAAAAGTGTTCATCGTAAAAAGGAGGTAGAATTAATTAATACGCTGCCTGTTGGTAACGGAAAATTAGTTTTGCGTATAGCCACTAGAGGCGATAAATGCGACTTTGCGATTTCTGAATACGGTAAAGAATTTAAGTTTTTAGGTGAAAATCAAGATGGCAAGCACCTTTCTACAAAGGTTTCTGGTGGTTTTGTGGGCTGTGTAT
This sequence comes from Cytophagaceae bacterium, assembly GCA_031383555.1. Classification (GTDB taxonomy): domain Bacteria; phylum Bacteroidota; class Bacteroidia; order Cytophagales; family Spirosomataceae; genus JANMZR01. Next base: position 1,183 of record JANMZR010000337.1, read on the forward strand.
ATGCGATGTACGCCACCTCAAATGGCGAAAAATCAAGCAATATAGCAACCTTTAAATATTTGAAATACAGCGGTAATGATGCAGTTTTGAAGTAATCTGATAATTGCTATTCTAGTGTTTTTTTTAATAAAAATGGTTTAATACTTTAAGAAAATTATGAAAAAATTAACCCCACTATTTGCAATTCTATTTTTCTGTGGAAACGTTCTTTTTGCACAAAAAATAGAAATGCCCAAAGGCTATGAACAGGAAAAAATTGGCATAGCCAAAGGCAAAATAGACACCGTTTTGTATGATTCAAAAACCGTTGGTAACAAGCGTAAAACTTTGGTTTACACCCCTCCAGGTTTCGATAAA
>JANMZR010000354.1:0-21189 GCA_031383555.1 Cytophagaceae bacterium
TGCTTGAAGAGCAAGTAAATGCACGTACTTTACAACTAAATGATAGTAAAAAAATTGCAGAAATAGAACGGCAAAAATCTGACTCTTTGTTATTAAATATTTTACCTGCTGAAATAGCTGAGGAGCTCCGTCAAAAAGGCACTTCAACAGCTTTAAATTATGAAATGGCTACCGTTTTATTTGCCGACATTAAAGACTTCACAAAAATAAGTACTCAATTTTCAGCTGAAATAATGGTTAAGGAATTGGATTATATTTTTGGTGAATTTGATAAAATAATTGAAACACATAATATTGAAAAAATAAAAATAATTGGCGATGCCTATATGTGTGCGGGTGGCCTCCCACTAGCAAATACCACCAATGCAATTGACATATTAAATGCGGCTTTAGAAATGCAACACTTCATGAAAGATATGAGGTTAGAGCGAGCCAAAACAAATCAACAACAATATGAAATAAGGATTGGTATAAATACAGGCCCTGTTGTGGCTGGAATAATTGGCATAAAGAAATTCTCATACGACATTTGGGGCGATACGGTAAACCTTGCATCCCGACTCGAAACAAGCGGTGAAGTGAATAAAATAAACATTTCTGAAAATACTTATCAGTTAATAAAAGATGAATTTGAATGTGAATATAGAGGTAAAATAGAAGTAAAAGGCAAGGGTAAAACTTCTATGTATTTTGTACATAATCATAAAAACAAGGCCATAAATTTCGATCTAATTGAAAAGCGTATTTTAAAACTGCTTAAAAAAGGCCTAAATAAATCGCTTCATTATCACGGATACCCGCATACAATTGAAGTAATAAAGAATGTTGTATTAATTGCTAGAAAAGAAAATATTACAGTAGATGATATTCACTTACTTAAAATGGCTGCACTTTTTCATGACTTAGGTTTTTTGGAAGCTTACACTGGGCATGAGGCAGTGGGCTGTAAAATGGCAAGAGAAATGTTGCCTGCCTACGGAGTTTCAAATGAAGACATTGAAGAAATAGCTGCCATGATAATGACCACCAAAGTGCCACAAACACCTACAACCTTATTAGAAAAAATATTATGTGATGCCGATTTGCTATATTTAGGGACTGAAAATTTTGTTGAAATAGGCAATACACTTTTTATTGAGTTAAAAGAAAATGGAAAACTTAAAACTGAAAGGGAATGGAATGAATTACAAGTTAATTTTTTGAAAAAGCATCACTTCCATACTAATTATTGTATTGAAAATTTTGCAAAAATAAAAGAAAAAAATCTTAACCTTATTAAAGATTGGTTACTAAAAAACTAGTTTGATTTAAAAAATAAATGATAAAGCAGCCAATTAACCTAGGTAATTCAAAAATCAAAATGGACTACAACAAAATGGAGCGTTTTATATTTCAAATATTGAAAAAAAACCTCAATTCAAATCTTCACTATCATGGTCTTCATCATACTAAAGAGGTTATTGAAAATGCATTAATAATTGCCAGTAAAGAAAATATTTGTAATGAAGATTTGCTGTTGCTTAAATTAGCTGCCCTATTACATGACATAGGCTTTATTGAAATATACGATGGGCATGAAGAAGCTGGCTGTAAAATGGCAAAAGAGATATTAAAGGATTATAGTATTGATAATGAGTCCATTGAAAAAATATGTGGCATGATAATGGCAACCAAAATACCGCAAAATCCTAAAACCCAATTAGAAAAAATAATTGCCGATGCCGACTTATTATATTTAGGCACTGAAAATTTTAATAAAATTGGCCTTACACTTTTCAATGAATTATTAGAAACCAAGAAATTGAAATATGAAACAGAATGGAATAAAATTCAAGTTTCTTTTTTAAAAAACCACCATTTTCATACTGATTATTGTAAAAAAAAATATTCTCAAAAAAAAGCTGAAAACCTTGAAGGTGTTTTGGCTTGGCTTAAGGAAAACACTTAGAAATTTTTAAAATTAGGCAACTTTACATTGCTGTATTCATATAATTTCAAAATTGAACTACTATCTTTGAGCTTTTAAAAAACGATACCTAATTAAGCTAAATTAATAAAATTATTTCCTATATAATGGCTATAAAAAAATCAAAAATACAAATTAACCAATTATACACCTCCAAAACCCTAATCACCACAATAGTAGGTATTTGCTTGGGTATTTTTGCATTGAAAGGCTTTATGATCCCCAACTATTTTATGGATGGCGGCGTTACGGGAATTTCACTTTTAATGCATGAGATTTTTAGTTTAAATTTTAGTGCAGTATTTCTAATAATTAATCTAATATTTTGCATATTGGCCTATAAACATGTTAGCAAGTTATTCGCAATTCGTACCTTTTTAGCCGTTTCTATATTGGCTTTAGGTGTAGAATTTATTCATATAGAGGCAATTACAAAGGATAAGCTATTAATTGCAATTTTTGGAGGCTCACTTATGGGACTAGCGATGGGTATGGTTATAAGAGGTGGAGCAGCTTTGGATGGCTTTGAAGTTTTGGCGGTATTTACAACCCGCAAAATCGGCTTTACAATCAGTGAGGTAATCTTATTTTTTAATACTATAATATTCATGGTTGCTGCTTTGAGATTTGGAGTAGAAACAGCCATGTATTCGCTTATTACTTATTTCGCAGCTGTAAAAATGGCTGATTATGTGGTGGATGGTATTGAAGAAAATACGGCATTAACCATTATTTCAAAAACGCCAGACTTAGTAAAAGACTCCCTTGTCAATAATTTTAATAAAGGAATTACTGTTTATAAAGGGGAAAGAGGCTACCTTCCTGGTGATTTGAACCATCATTTAGCCTGTGATATTATAGTCATAATTGTTACTAGACTTGAAATTCTTAATATCCGTGAAGAGGTTACAAGGCTTGATCCTGAGGCTTTTATGTATGTAAATAGTATTAAAGAAACCCGTGGTGGTGTGGTGAAAATGAAACATGGGCATAAGTAGTTAGATGGTTTGTGGTTTTTTGTTTGTGGTTAAGTCGGCGTTTTAAGTTTTTGATTATAAAATAGTGTTTGGCTTTGTTTTTAATTTTTGAAGCCCAATTAACTAACATAAAACCATAAACTACAAACCCCATTTCTCTCCCATTTCCTTTATAAACATATATCCATTCTCAGCGATATCCCAAGGGTCGTTATATTCACGCCAAACACCTATTGCGTTGGCAAAACCTGGGTCATTTCTTGAAAAAGCTTCTATGGTTAGCCAACCTTTATATTTTATTTTTGCCAAAGTTTCAAACGTTTTATCCCAATGTACATGGCCTGAGCCTGGTGTACCACGGTCGTTTTCTGAAATATGAAAATGGGCTAAATAAGGAGCAATCAATTCAATTGATTCAGCAATTCCTTTTTCTTCCATATTGGCATGATGGGTATCGTACATTGCTCTCACGTTGGGGTGGTTCACTTTTTGCAATAGATGAGTTAATTGCGCCATAGTATTACACAAATAACATTCAAAGCGATTAATGGCCTCAGGTGTGAGTAATACACCTGCTTTTAGAGCATAATCACCAGCCAATTGAAGCATTTCGGCAGATCGTTCGTACTCTATTTCAAATGGCTCATGATTATCAAAAGTTGCAAATGCTGAATGAAACGGCCCACATAATACATTGGCATTCAAATTGTTACACCTATCTATTGCCCATTTTATTTTTTCTAATCCTTTTTCACGAACGGATTTATCATCCGAAATCAGATTCTCTTCTTTACTGAGTACCATCACAGCGGTAGTCTCTAAGCCAATATTTTGGGCAAAGTTTCCAAAATTTTTGAAGTTTAGTTCAGGCGAATTCCCAATAAAAAGTTCTACGCCATCATAACCGATTTTTTTGAGCCGCTCAGCTATTGGAAACAGACTTTCGTCCATCCCCGCCGACCAGGCTAATACATTGAAACCTATTTTGTTCATTTGGAATTGGTTAATGGGCAATTAATTACTGGGAAATTAATTAATACAGATTTGGTGATTGGAATTTATTTTTTAAGTCCTTGTAAATAGGGAATTAGTTATCTGCCAATCACCAATTCCCTAATAATAAAAATAACAAATAACTACTTCTCCACCCAATCAACCCCCGTATCTTTCCATGACCGTGAATTTGCTGAGTCGATAACGGCTTCACAAACTTTTTGGGTTTCGTAGGCATCACGGAAATTGGGATGGCATTCGGAGCCGTCTTCTAAACTTTTCAGGAAATCTGCTACTTGATGCACAAAACTATGTTCATACCCGATGCCAAGGCCACCTACCCACCATTTGTTCATATAAGGTTGGTCGCCATCAGTCACAATTATCGACCTCCAGCCACGAACAATACCTTCATCACGATGATCAAAATATTCAAGGCGATTTAAATCATGCAAATCCCAACGTATAGAAGCATGCTCTCCATTGATTTCAAATGTATAAAGAGCCTTGTGCCCACGAGCATAGCGTGTGCTTTCAAACAAACCTAAAGATCCATTGGCAAAGTGGCAGTGAAAAATACAGGCATCGTCGATGGTTACAGGTTGAACATTGCCCGTTAAAGTATGCATTCTTTGTTTAATAAAGGTCTCCGTCATGGCGGAGACGTCTTTTATGCCACCATTCAACCACATGGCCGTATCGATACAATGTGCCAAAAGGTCACCTGTTACACCTGAGCCTGCCGCTTCCGCATCCATTCGCCATAGGCCAGCACCACCTTGAGGCAAGTCTTCTGAAATGGTCCAATCTTGTAAGAAATTAGCACGATAATGAAATATTTTGCCCAGCTTGCCCGAAGCTACAATTTGTTTGGCCAAACTAACCGCCGGCAACCTTCGATAATTGTACCAAACAGTACTTTTTACGCCTGCCTTAGCGATGGCATCCAACATTACTTTACCTTCTGCCAAATTGCGAGATAGCGGTTTTTCGCATAATATCATTTTGCCAGCGGCTGCTGCTGCAATGGCAATTTCGGCATGGGTGTCGTTGGGAGTGCAAATATCCACTGCATCTATATCATCCCGAGCGATTAATACTTTCCAATCCGTTTCGTAGCTTTCATAGCCCCATTGCTCTGCAAAAGCCTTTACACTGGCCTCATTGCGTGAGCAAACTGCCTTTAAAACGGGTGTATATTCCAGTTCTGGAAAAAAATTCGGTACACGATTGTAACCATTTGAATGGGTGCGACCCATAAAGCCTGTGCCTATCAGGCCGATTCTTAGTTGTTTTTTCATAGCCTCGCTGCGGCGAACCGCCTACCCCCGATGGGGGAATTTTTGAGTTTGTTATTTGATTTATTTTTTGTTTTTCTTCATACCAATTTTTCTTCCTGATCCGTGTCTCCCAATTTTCAGGGGACTCGGCGTGGGTCTAATTGCTATGTTTTTTTGGCTTTGTTGTTTCATTTTAAATTAGTTCTTCGAATTATCGCAATGTCATCTGTGAGAAACACAACTTGGGAGACAAAAACATTCGGTAACCCCGTTCTCTTTGCTATATTTTTATTGGCATTTCCAACCTAATAAAATTGACAATCAATTTAAACTTTAGACTTTAACAAATGATTTAGCTTATCCGCCAGCCATAATTTCATTAATGACTACCTTGTAACATCAATTCACCCTTCTTCTTTATCAATCGAATTCACCATCACCTTTGGAAAATCTAAGTTTACCCGCTTAATTTCCCGTTGTCGTTGGTAAGTTTTTATCGGTCTTTTGCCTGATAAAAACTACCGACGACTGATGATCGGTCTATTTTTTAAAATTTAACTTACTTTATTTACTTCTATAATTACAAAAATCTATCATCCATTGCTGTATGAAAAATGGTCAATATCTGAATTCTGTCTTCGAAAACTTCAAAAATTACTTTGTATTTTGACTTTACTAAAGCACGTCTTAAATTCCTAGATGGATTTGGATTTTCTAAATATCTAGGAAAAAGCTTATAATTTATTGCAACTTTTTAGAAAATCTTATCTATTGAAGCCAATACTTTTTCGGCTCTGTTTATATTGTAAGTATTTACATTGAAATCATAAATTTCTTGAATTTGATTAATGCTTTCTTTGATACTTGAAATCTCAAAACTTAAGAAATTAAATATTTTGAGCGAATAATTTTCTTGGCATTTTCCCATTCAATTGCACTACTATCAATTTGAGCAGCATCACTTAATGCCATAATTTCTGTAATTTGTCTGCTTTTTCTCGTTTCCAAATCAGAAAAAACTTTGAATTCTATACCTTTTTGCTTTTCCAAATAGGCTTTTAAATTAACTCCAGCACTCACATCTGAAATATTAATTAATACCTGTTCCATAGTTTTATATTGTTTTTAGTAAAAGTATTAATTTTTAAAAGATGAAACAATTCATAAGCTTTAACTTTTTTGTTTTCCTGAACCGAGTCTCCCCATTTTCGGGGGACTCGGCGTGTTTCAGAGTGCTATTTTCATGTTTACCCTTAAATATGTTCTGTTTTTGTTATTCTATTCATTTCCCCTTTTTTGCTTTGTTAATGCCATTAAAGTTTGTGCTCCTAATGTCGCAGTGTCCCCTGCGGGAGACACTGCTCAGGAGGAAAATTTACAATCAATTTATACTTTAGACTGTAGTCAAATGATTTAGCTTATCAGCCAGCCATAATTTAATTAATGACTGCCTAGTAACACCAATTCGTCCTGCTTCTTTGTCAATTGAATTCACCATCCAATTGGGAAAATCAACTTTTACCCGTTTTATGTCTAAGCCTTGTCTTTTTGCTGAACTAATATCAAAATGCTCTAAAACATCAATATCATTATCAAATTTTTCATTTAGTTCTTTTGTCGTCATTTTGTTCATTTTTTTTATTCCCCAATTCGAAGGTTTAGTTCCTACTCCACCCACCCATGCATATTCCTTACCTGAATCATTTTTGCTAAAATATCATTCCAGGTTTGTTGGTTTTGCATTACCGAATTGGGGAACATACAGCCGTCCCAACAGATGTGTTTGAAGGCTTTGGTGAGGTTGCCAGCTTCGTCACGCAGCCAGTGGCCTGCATCGATTGGAATATTGAGCTTACCGTTGGGGTCGTTGGCTTGACAATGGCGGCCAGTTTTCTCATGTGAGCCTTCACCGTAAGCTGTGCCATCGTTTTGGGCCACATGGAAATCAAGCGTCCAAGGGCGAAGAGCTGCTGTTAATGTTTTTAGGCCAGCTGTAACTGCCTCACGATCAGCCAAATCTACTCCTTCTGGCAATATCCTGTTTTCAGGGCTGTTGTAGCCCATCATATACAAAAAGGTATGTGACATATCAGCTTGGAAGCCGATATTTTTGCGGTCAACCATTTCAAGCGTGTCCAACATGGCTCGCCAGCTATGCATACCGCCCCAGCAGATTTCGCCCTCGGCAGCTAGTTTTTCATTGAAATCGGCAGCTACATCGCAAGCCTCACGGAAGGTTTGCGCTATCAATTTGGTGTTTCCAGCAGGGTCTTTTGCCCAGTCGGAAACGGATGAAGCGGAGTCGATACGTACAATTCCATGCGGGCGCACACCTAGCTCACGCAAACGCTGGCCAAAGGCACATGATTTGCGGACTTCTTCAACAAAGGCTTTCCGCTGTTCGTCAGTACCCATAGCTGGGCCACCCCAGATGGGGGCGACCAATGAACCAACTTTAAGGTTAAGCTTTTGCAGTTTTTCGGCTAGTCTCTTTACGTCGTCATCAGTTATGGTATTCAAGTCTACATGCGGGCCGAAAAGGCCGAGGTCAACTCCATCAAATTTAACGCCATCAACCTCGGCGTTGGCTGTGAAATTGATCATCTCATCAAATGAAATAACTGGCTCTGAATCAGGGCCTTTGCCAACTATGCCTGGCCATGTTGCGTTGTGCAGTTTTGGGAAATTGTTCATGTTTTCTATATTGTTGTATTGCTGAATTGTTATATTGTTGAATTTTAAGTTTGCTATCCAGTGTTTCTACTACCTAACAACGCTTTGCCTAGTTGTTTATGTTACTCTTTGCCTCACAAAACTAAATCAGGATTCTTTGGACCAAAGTGTTTCAATATCACAATTGGATCATGTTTCGAAGGATTTGAGATGACAACACCTTCTTTTGCTGCTTTTTCTGTTATGAAAAATTCGTCGTTTGTCAACTGACCATAACGAATAAGTGATGGTGTTTCAATATCCCAAACGCCCATTTTACCATGGCCTTGCAATACGATACAACCATAAGCTGCTGAATCTTTGATGGTTACGGTGGCCCCTGGCAATATTGTTAATTCTTTAGCGCTATAAGCTTCATTTTTATAGCAAATCCATTTGTCAATATAGCCAGCGGCCTCCATTTCGGCTATTGGCTTTACTGGTTTTGGTAACATAAAATACTTTTGCACAAAATGGGGGTCTGTATTGAGTTCCCAATCGATTACAGAAACTAGCTCGTCATAATCACCTATTTTATCTTTAGGTGTGCCGTTCCATAGTAATTCTTCAGGTACAATCGCCTCATTTACAAGGCTTTGGTACATGGCAAAAATATCTGAGGCTTTTTGAGGCTCGTAGGTACACATACTACCAGGTGCATGAAGCATTCCTGGTGGAACATCCCAACCTGTGCCTGGCTCTAATCGTTGTGCGGCAGAATAATTGGTGATTTTATTATCACCTTTTGTGAAATTCATCAAACATTCTTTGATTTGGGCTTTTGTTGTACCAGGTGTAATTCCAAAAAAAGTATAGGGAAAATCGCCTCCATGGTTATTCAATTGTGGGGGGAAATAATAGGCTTCGGGCTTGCCCAATTGACCAACCAAAGCAGCTTTTTCGTCGTTATGATGAATATGGTGCGGCAGTGGCCCCATATTGTCAAAAAACTTTGAATACATGGGCCAGCTTTTGTATTCATTCCAAAGGCGGTCGCCAATAATTTCGGCGCCTAATTCTGAAATGGCTTCTTTTAAAATTACCTGTTGGATTTGCCCATTTTCTTCATAAACTATTTGGCTAAGTCCTTCATTTTCACCTGTTAATGGTCCGTTTTTGGCTGGGGTTGTTGAGCTTAGCCACCGCTCATCAATACCACCACGCTCACCACCGAGCACATAATAGTCGTCAGGGTGGAGTTTGATACGTCGGCCGGGTACACAAAATGAGCGAGGCACCCAAGTTGGTGCTAATCTGAGAATTCCTTTGCCTTGTTGAAGGGCTTTTTGAGCGATTGTTGTCATAATATTTTTAATTCAATGGGTTGAAACCCATTGCTAGTATGCTGGCCATCCCTACGGGATTTTGACATTTGATTTATTTTTTAATAATTTTTTTTTTTGTAAATATAATTGTTTTTTTAAGTCAATATTTAAAGTTCAAAATATTTAGTTGCTCAATTTTAATTATGGTTTGTAATTATTTCAAGCCTTAAATCATATTCTTTTTTTTCATTTGGTTTTAAGAAAATTAAGCTACCATCTTCTCGTGCTGAAGCCTGTCCAATTGGAGGGTGAGTGCCTGGCTCAATACCAGTAACATATTCATTTTCACCAAAATGTTGCCAGTTGGTAAGCCAAGGAAGTTGTGTTTTTGGGTAAGTCATTTTTAGGCCAAGGCCTAATTCTTTATTGAAAATTCCAGCATCAACTATTCCATTATTATCCGTATCACAATCAATAAAAGCAACTTCTTCACCTGGTCCAGCATGTTCAGGAAGCACATCTGGTAATATTTTACCATTATTATTTTCAAAAAGTTGGGTATTTACATTTCCTCTGGTTTTGGTAATTTTGCCATTCCAAAATATTTCTGAGCCTTTATCAGCCAATGGCCAACCAAAATTAAAGTGATATAAAAGCATATGTGGTATTGTAGCATTTCCTACATTATCAACCTCATCATGAATATGTATTTTGGCCTCACCTAATTTTCCTGAAATAGTTCGTTTTAAATAATAGCTAGGGCCGAAAATTTTCACTTGTTTTATTAACCCAGTTATACTAAATTCTAAAATGCCAGCATGAATATCCGGCTGTATTATCGAAATAATTTCTGCAGGAGTATTGCTAATTAAGCCATGAATTCCTCTTTCCCCAAATTCATCGGTTTCTGGTCCACCAACATGATCGAGACCACAAGTAGTTAAAAGGCCACCTCCAAAGGTTCGGAGCCAGTCTAATCCTTTGCCTGAAAACGGTTGTGGTTGGCTTACACCTAATGCTGAAATCCAAGCTAAACTATGCTCATTATAAAAGGCTTCTGCTATGTCCATCGCTCTATCAATCAGTACTTTATAGCGTAAGCCCGTACCAGTATTTATCCATGCAATGCGTGTGCCTTTGCCCAAGCCATTATCTAAAATGGAGGTTTCTATTCCTCCTAGTTGGTGGTGGTTGGATATTTTATTTTTGTAATTTAACATAAGTTGGTTTTGCTATCGACAAATTTAATGGGTTAAAACCCATTGTTAGAATGCTGGTCGTCCCTCTGGGACTTTTAAATCAAATCTTCAAATAAATATTTTTCATCATATTCTATTTCAAATTTATTTAACATTTCTAAATATTCACTTTTAAATGTTTGATTTTTATGGTGCTCAACCTGATTTTGAATGTATTTGTAAACGGCATCAACATTTGATTGGCTATATGAAAATGCTCCATAACCCGATTGCCATTCAAATCTTGATGTTATAATTTTACTGTCATTAACCCATTTTGACGACCTTGCTTTTACAACCTGCATTAAATCTGCAACAGAAATTATTGGCTTCAACCCAATTAAGCAATGTACATGATCTTCAACACCATTGACAATCATTGATTTACAACCGCACTCCGTTACTAATTGTCCAATATTAGTATGCATTTCATCCTTCCAACTTTTATCAATTATTGCATTTCTATACTTTACAGCAAAAACAGCTTGGATATACATTTGGGTGTATGAATTTGCCATTTTTTAGATTTTTACAATACTTTATATTTTTATAAATTTTGGAATAAAAATTAGAATTACTTTTAAAATGCTTTACAAAAAAGAGCATCTGAGGTCATTCGAGCTTTTTGCAACGGACTAAAGTCCATTGTTAGAACGCTGGCCGTCCCTATGGGACTAATAACAAATAAACGCTTGCCAATTTTCTATTATTTGATGGTTTTTTTTAAACTAATATCCAAGTCCCAGAGGGACGGCCAGCGTTCTAACGATGGGTTTCAACCCATTGTTTTTGTCTGTGTTCTCCGTGCTTACTTGCGACCAATTTTACTTCAACTCTTTAATCCTTATATTCCGATACTCTACCCGCATTGGTGGGCCTACATGTACTTGCACGCCTATGAGCCCTTCTGATTTACCGTTAATAAGGTCAGCATCAGTAACATCGGCCATTAAGATACCGTTTACAAAATGTTGTAATCTATTGCCTTTGGCCACTATTTTAACCGTATTCCAATCTTCAGATTTTATTTTTGATTTTAAAGAATCCAGATTACCCAATACGCCCAAAGTATCCACAGGCTGCCAAGCATTTCGCTTCTGAAATCGCTTTAAATCATTGGCTAAAGTTGGGTCTGTTTGCTCTTTGATTTTCGTAATTTGTCCACGATAAGCCAAAGTTGTGCGACCTCTTTCTTCGTAGTTCTGCCCTGTATATCGGTTGGCTCCGTCAATATCGGCTTGGTAACCTTTCAGGGCAAAAGGTAGGTCAGGCAGCAGTTCAACACTTCGATAATTGATACCAGAGTTCCCAGCCTTTGAGATTTTTACATCTGCAATTAATTCGAAATTTTTGGGGGTGCCACCACGCCAAATAATAAATGTATTGCGTTTTAATATAGTTTCTGGGGTAATTTCTCCAACAAGATTACCATTCTCAACTTTCCAATAAACAGGGTCACCTTCCCAGCCAGCGAGGGTTTTTCCATCAATAATTTGCTTAAATCCTTTTTCTGATTGTGAGCCTTGCTTTTGGCAACTTACTGAAATAAAAATGCTTAAGCCCAAAAGGCAAAGACAATACTTTTTAAAATTTATCATTTTTTTATTTTTAAATTTTAGAGGCAAATTCGCCTAATTTGTACTAAATAATCCATTCCTAATCCATTCCTAATCCATTGTAAACTATGTTTATTTTGTTTATTTTGACTATAATAGGTAGAATTTTAGCTTATTATCAATTACTTTTTAAAATTAAAAAATAATTTTTCTTTTAGATTTATTGCGATAAATCCCTGCTGAACAGGGTTCTACTGATCTAATTTAAGTAGGGGCGAATCGCAACTCGTACTAAAAAGTAAAATACAATCTTGATAATTAAATGTAACTGATAAAAAAAATGTGGCTTAAAATTAAACCAACTTAGTTTACAGTTTATTTAATTTGTTCGAAATAAAAGACACCTTTTTTGTTTGAAACTACAACATCCAATTTCTTATCTTTATTCATATCTATCACCACATTATGCAATCCGGCACCAGAATTATTGTCAATTGTATGTGGAAACCATTGAGGCGTTTTGCCTGGTATATATTCAAACCAAACCAAAAGTGATGGGTCCAAATCGCCAGGGTCACCTGAATTATGGGCCAAAAAGCGTTTACCCGATACTAAATCCTTGTTACCATCGCCATTGATATCGACCAAAGTAAGGTTGTGTGACTGTGAAAATATTTTGGAGAATTCATGATGAGTGAAGTTTCCCGCATTATTCTCGTGCCACCAAAAACCATATTTATGAGCAGATGAGCTGATCACATCTTGGTCGCCATCATCATCCAAATCCATCAAATACATTTGAGCACATTCTAGACCGATATCTGTTTTGCGAAACGTCCAATTAGAAGTTTTTGGGTCTTTGGGGCTTTCCCACCAGCCCTCACGTACGACTATGTCTTTTTCACCATCCAAATTCATATCGCCGAATCCTAGTCCATGGGTGTATCTGTGTGTCGACTGCAAACTATCATTACTAATAATATAAGTTTGCCAAAGTGTATCCTTTTTGGAAGTTGGTGCAGAAAGCCAAACTACTTTTTTACTTTTTGAATCTGCAAATATCATGTCTTTTCTGCCATCACCATCTACATCTTCAAAAAGTGGTGATTCGTTACCAACAGAAGGATAAACTTCATGCTTTCCCCAAAAACCAGGCTTATTTTTATTATTTTCATACCAATGAGCTGGCTCACCTGGCATGCCTACTTTTATTAGGTCCTCCCAGCCGTCCTGATTTACATCCAAATTGAAATTTAAAAACGAATCACTATAACCCTGGTTCGGTTTAATTCTTTCTAAAATTGCTCCTTTTGGCCCAAAATTGATACTTTTTGCAAATTGATGCGGTAACCAACTGGGTGCCTCATACCAAAAAGAGCCTGCTATTACATCCAATTTGCCATCTTTATTTACATCAGCCACAGCAACTCCTTCTGAAATAAATTCATTGGAAATTGCAGTCCTTTTGAACTTAACTTTTGTTGGCTTTTCAGGGGCGGCCTGGCCACAACCTACCAATGCAATGCAGCTGAAATATAAGATTAATAGCGATTTTGACATAATTTGATTAGTAAATATCACCTGTTTAGGATTATTTTAGATTTTTTTGATAAAGTAAATAAGATTTTTGCAAAAAACTATCTTTTTGAATGATGTACAGCATTTTTTATTTGGTAATTAAAATCTTAATAAATATGGTTAAATTTATTTATTAATAATTTGAACTTATATGTATTTGAAAATTAATCAATTTAAACAAAAATATCATGAAAAATTCACAGATTTCAAATTGTATCTTATTTTTATTTTTCATTTTTATACATAATAAATTATATGCCCAAATGGGCATTGGTGCTACCAATTTCACACCCAATATTGGGGCCATGCTCGATGTTTCAAGTACTAATAAAGGTGTTTTATTGCCCCGAATAGCTAGTGTGGCATCTTTAACTTCACCAACTGATGGCTTACTTTTCTACAATACCACAGCCAAAAAATTTAACTATTTTGATGGCACCGCTTGGCAACAAACCTATTTGGGTAGCCAGTGGAATGTGAATGGATCGGATATTTCTTATTCCGCTGGTAGTGTTGGTATTGGAATTACAAATCCTAATGCTATGCTTCATGTAAAAGGTACCGGATCCACGGCAACCACTAATACTTTTTTGCTACGCAATGCATCCATTGATATTTTAAAAATGAAAGACGATGGAAGCTTACAAATAGGCAATCCAATTGGAATAGATGTATTCAATTATAGATTAAGGGTTGAAAGTGGTGACAGGGGATCGTTATTTATTGAAAATCCAATAATACAAGCAAATGCAACAGTACGAATATTAAGGGGTATACCTGAATCTAACAGTGGGAATACTACTGCACTTCAGGTAGAAGCTGCTGATGACATAGCGGCCTATTTTAAGGGCAGAGGTGGAATAGACGTTACATCAACGTTTACTGCGATACCAGCAGCAATGTTTTGGGCAGCACCATCAGGCTACGCAATAGAAGCAAATGGTAAATTACGATTTAATGGCATTGGCGAAGCTATAAATAAAGTACTAACAAGTGATTTAAATGGTGTTGCAACATGGCAAAACCCAATATTACCTCCGCATAACCACTTTGGAGAAACCTGGAATGGGAATACCACTACCTCCGGATTAACTATAAACAATGCAAGCCTTTCACTTCCTTCGGCAGCTATAAGAGCCTCTGGTATTTATGGTATTGAAGCAAATAGTTCTAGTATTAACGGATTTGGTGTATATGGTTCTAACTATTCAGGAGGCACTAACCCTTCAGTACTTCTTAATACTGGTGTAGCAGGTGCAGCAAGCTCAGGTATAGGCGTATTTGGGACTAGCCATTCAGGTGCTAGTGTTTATGGTCGTAAAAGTAGTATAGGTGCCACAGGAAATGCAGGTAAATTTGAAAATACAGTTACTTCCAATACTGACGCAACAGTTTTAATTTCTAATAGTGCAATAGACCCCACTTCATTAGAACTAAATAATGGATTTATAAAAGTAAGTGGTACAAATAAAATGGCATTTGTTCATACAGCCACTGCGGCCAATACTGCTGGCCATATAACAAGCCTTTCATATGCTAACCAAGATGCTACTGACATGATTTTTGTTACTCATAATTATAGTCCTTCTGTAGGTGCACCTCAGTACCTGAATGTTCCCTTTGGCGTTTATTATTCTGCAGGTATTTGGAGAATTTATAACGAGGATCAAGCTACTCCTATGTTTACAGGTGGGATTGGTAAATCTTTTAATGTGATGGTGATAAAACAATAATTGTAAAATGGGTAATTCATTGGTTTAATAAAGGTTTTATAAAAGTATGTGGTACAAATAAAACAGCTTTTAAAATTACAACTGCTACTGGTGAAGGCGGTAATACAATTAATAAAAATACTCATATTAATTATACAGGCCTGGAAGAAACTAATATTCTTATAGTTACTCATTTTTGGAAAGCAAATTATGTTGGTACCATTGGCGTTTATTATCACCTAGGCATAATGGCGGCTTTTTAGAGAAGACCTGATTGACATACCAAATGTTGAAGTATTTAATATTTTGGTAATTAAACAATAAAAAGTATTTTTCAAAACAAAGTCTAATCTTGGTGTAGATTAAAAAAAATAATTGAATACCAAATATTGACAATATTTTTTATAAATTGTATTGAATAATAAGTTTAAATTATATACAAAAAATGAAAAATTTAAAATTAAAAATTGCATTAATTATTTGGGCTTTAAGCTTCCAAAATAATTTACAAGCTCAATTAGGTATTGGCGCTACTAATTTCACACCAAATATTGGTGCCATGCTCGATGTATCAAGCACAAATAAAGGTGTATTATTACCAAGAATAGCCAATACAGCATCATTATCGTCACCTACTGATGGCTTGCTTTTTTACAATACTACCGCCAAAAAATTCAATTATTTTGATGGTGCCGCTTGGCAACAAACTTATTTGGGAAGCCAATGGAATGTGAATGGAGCCAATATTTCTTATTCGGCTGGAAATGTGGGTATTGGTACAACTTCGCCATTGGGAAACTTACATATCGTAAATAATGCTTTAGTATCAACGCCATCTCTAAGTTTAACTGATGGACCAAATACGATGTCAACTCAGGCAGGTAGTGCAAATGTTTTTATTCAAAACAGCACTTCAAACACAATAAACAGCAATATTGGTATTTTAGCAAAAGTTACAAATTCAAGTAGTGGCAATACAGCATTTATAGGAATTTCTCAAAATACAAACCTAAGTATATTTTGTAGGGCCGAAATTGCTTTAAGTACTTATTCTGGATCTTATGGAGTAATTGGAACAGCTAATTGGACTGGTAATCAAAATTCAGCTTACGGAATTTATGGAAATGGTTTTTTTGGTGGTTGGGCCGGTTATTTTTCAGGAAAAGTTACTATAACGGGTATATTAACAAACCCTTCTGATGAAAAATTGAAAAGGAATTTGAGACCAATGGCTGAAAAAGAAAGTATACTTAATAAAATTATGCGATTGCGGCCAATTTCTTATGATTTTGATAAAGCATGCGCCAAATTTATGAGCCTGCCAACCAACAAACAATTCGGATTTACGGCACAAAATATTGAAACTGAATTCCCTGAATTAGTAACAATGAGCCATCAACCTGGCCGAGAAAATGGCATATCCGAATTTGATAAAACTGGTTTGGACTATAAAGCTGTCAACTATGTTCAACTAATACCGATTCTCACTAAGGCTATCCAAGAGCAACAGGAACAAATAGCTAAATTGCAAAAACAAGTTGAATTGCTTTTGAAAAATTAAATTTTTTAAAAATAAAAAAGAATAGAAATGAAATATTTTTTAGCTTCATTACTTCTTACTCAAATATTAGTTGCTCAAAAACCAAATTTTGAGCCACAAACTATTGATAATCAGATATCTGTTGGCTACGGCATAGCCATTGGCGATGTGGATGGCGATAAAAAACCTGATATACTATTGGCAGATCAAAAGCAATTTGTATGGTACAGAAATGGCGACTGGAAGCGCTTTGTAATGATTGAAAACCTTACCGAGCGTGACAATGTATGTATTGCTGCCCGAGACATTGATGGCGATGGAAAAGTGGAAGTGGCCGTTGGGGCAAATTGGAATCCTGGTGAAACAAATGATTTGCAAAAATCGGGGTCGGTTCATTATTTGGTCGCCCCAAATGACCCAACACAAAAATGGGAAGCCGTTGAGCTGCATCATGAAGTAACCATTCACCGAATGAAATGGATAAAAGTTGATAAAAAACGATTTCAATTGATTGTGGTGCCTTTGCATGGATTGGGCAATAAAAATGGTGAAGGAAATGGCGTGAAAATTTGGGCTTATGATGTGCCAAAAAATGTGAAAAGTGAATGGAAAAGAACTTTAGTGGATTCCACCATGCATATGACACATAATTTTGAGGTTTTGGAGGGTGATCCACCAACTTTGGTGATAGGTAGCAAAGAAGGAGTAAGTATTTTTAATTTCAATAGAAATCGTTGGAAAAAATTAAAACATTATCTTGATAATCCTGCTGGCGAAATTAAGGTTTCTGATATTTCTACAACAATTATCAGCCCAATGCATGGCAATAAATTGATTACTTTCGACGAAAATAAAAATGAAGTTTTATTAACTGATAACCTCAATCAAGGGCATGCGTTGGCCGTAGCCGATTTTTTAGGAACAGGAGCCCGCCAAATTGCAGTAGGTTGGCGTGAACCCAACCGAGATAAAAAAGTAGGAATAAAATTTTTCACGAAAAACAAAACCACACAAAATTGGGAAGAAACTACGCTTGATGATAATAATATGGCGTGCGAAGATATGCAAGTGGCTGACCTCAATGGCGATGGAAAATTGGACATAATTGCATCAGGTAGAGCTACAAAGAACTTGATTATTTATTGGAATAAGAATTGAATGCTGTTTTTAAAATATTTGAAAATTAATTAAAAATCTAACCATGCAAAAACAAAATCATATTCAAACAATAGATATCATGAGGGGTATCACACTTTTTCTCATGATTTTCGTGAATGATTTATATGTAAAAGGGGTGCCTCATTGGCTATCACATGCTGGATCTAATGAAGATGGAATGGGTTTGGCTGATACCGTTTTTCCCTGCTTTTTGTTTCTGGTGGGCATTACCATCCCTTTTTCCTTTGCAAATCGAAGAAATAATGGTGAGCCGAAAATTAAAATGCTATTTCATATACTTAAAAGAACCACAAGCTTACTTTTAATTGGTGTTTTGATGGTAAATATCGATCGATTAAATTCTGAATTAACTGGCCTCAATGAACATGTTTGGGTAATTCTACTTATGGTTTCAATATTCTTGTTTTGGAATAATTATCCAAAAAATTCTAAAAACGAATTTTTATTTAAAGTGCTCAAATACAGCGGATTAATTGGAATAATTGCTATGATGGTGCTATTTCGAGCTGGTACTAAGGAGGAGCCACTATGGCTCATTACCAGTTGGTGGGGCATTTTAGGGCTAATCGGTTGGGGCTATTTTGTGGCATCTATTGTGTTTATTTGGCTGGGTAATCATTTAATTAAAACAAGTTTAGTTTGGCTATTTTTCTTACTATTAAATATACTAGAACAATTAAATTATTTGGAATTTCTAAACCCACTCAATCCAATATTCGGGGTAATACTACAGGGCAATGTACCATCGATTGTGTTGGCTGGATTAATTATTGGAATTTTATTAAAAAAATACAGAGAAAATGGAATTCAATTTTTACAAATAATAATACCAATTGGCATTTTTTCAATCGTTTTAGGTTTTGTATTGCGAAATTGGTTTATTATCTCAAAAATAAAAGGAACACCCTCTTGGTCAATGATTTGCATTGGAATCAGTATTTTATTTTTAGCCATTCTCTATTATATTTTGGATTATAAACAAAAAGGGAAATGGCTAAATATATTCAAGTTCGCTGGAGAAAATTCCCTCACAACCTATTTAACACCTGATATTTTCTATCATTCAATTTGGCTCATTGGTTTACCCCTCTTTTTCTACAAACAAGATAATTTCCCCATATTTGCTGTTGCTGGTTCATTAGCTTGGGCTTCAATTATGATTTGGATTTGTACTATTTTAACTAAAAAATCCATCAGCCTAAAAATATAAATTTCTATTTGAATAGAACAGAATTAGCAACTATATTTTCTTAAACTACCTCCAAACCTCATCCACCTGCTTTTTTAAAAAATCTTTACTCATTTTACCAATATCGCCAACATTTTTCCAGCGGCCTTCAATGACTATTTTATTGTGATAACCTATTTTTGCAAGCTCCATTAAATCGGCCTCAAATGCCGGTTCTTTGGGTGCTGGCTATATAGTCGAAAGATTGAATGGAGCAGTTGGTGCTATTTTTACTGATTGGATTATTAAGAACTGCCTCAATAAAGCTCAATAAGTGCTCAATCAAATTGCAGAATGCCATAGTGGTAAAATTTCTGATTCAAGAATTGGCATAAGAATGAAAGGAGAGGGGCCTATTGCCGAAAATATTAAAATCCTATTTAAGATTTCTCAAAAAAAATATTTTGATGGGAAAACCATGCCAGTTTTAAGTTTAGCTCATTTCAGAAATGAAGGAATGCAGTATAATTTGTTTTAAAAGGCCAATAACGACTTACAACCACCCAAATCTTTCAATTAATTTATCCTTTTTATTTCTGGCAACAGGAATACTTTCGTCATTGCTCAATATCAAATAGTTACCCTCGCCACGCACATATTTTTTGATATGATCTAGATTCACTAAATATTGGCGATGAACTCTTAAAAAATTCCGCTCTTCCAATACTTCTTGAATATCGCCGAGTGTTTTTGCTACCAAATATTTTTGACCACTAATTATGTGAAATTTTGTATAATTATTATCTGATTCGCAGTAAACGATGTTTTTGATTTCTGTAAATGTAACTCCATTTTGAAATGGTAGGGCTATTTTATCAGGTTGGTATTTTTCACCAGCCAAATAGTGTTGCTTGATTGACTTTATTTGTTGTGGATCCGTTTTTTGCAAAATGGCTTTTTGAACTGCATCTTTTAGGTCTTTTCCATCAATTGGTTTTAATAAATAATCTAAAGCATTGAAACGAAATGCTTTTACTGCAAACTTGTCGTAAGCGGTTACAAATATTAAACGGAAATCAATTTTACCCAATTCTTCTAAAAGCTGAAAGCCGTTCATTGTTGGCATTTCAATATCCAAAAATACGATTTCGGGCTTTAATTCTCTGATTAATGCCAGGCCTTCTATACTTTTTGTACATTCGCCAACTACTTGTATTTCAGGGCAGTACATTTTTAATTGTAATGCTAATAGCTTCACACAATCGGGTTCATCATCAATAATTATGGCTTTTAGCATGGCTAATTTTTTGGTTAAAGTTGGATTTCAATAATTACTTTTGTGCCAGTACCTTTGTTATTTTCATCTTTTAGGTCTATAATTTTCACATTGGTTTTATTTTGATAGATATAATTGATCGCCTCTAGTCGTTCAGAGGTCATTTTCATGCCAAAAGATTTTTGCTTTGTGGCTGTTTTGCTTTTATATTCTAAAGCTTTTTCTCGGCCAACTCCATCGTCTTCAATTTCTATAACTATCAAATATTCAGTTGGTTGAGCGATATTTATAATTACAATTCCACCTTCTGGCTTGTGCATAAGTCCGTGCCAGATGGCGTTTTCCACATAAGGCTGAATCAATAATGGAGGGATTTCAATATAGTTACTATCAATTTCTGGATCCAAATTTATTTTATATTTCACCTTTTCTTTGAATCGCATTGCTTCCAAATCGATGTACAAAACCAGCGTTTCTATTTCTTTTTGCAAGCTAATTTTTTCAGATCTAGAGTTTTCCAAAACTAGCCGAATCAGTTGGGAAAACTTAGTCAAATATTGAGATGCTGTTTGTGAATCATTTTCCAAAGTATATAACTTGATGGAATTAAGGCAGTTGAAAATGAAATGTGGGTTCATTTGTGCTCGCAAAGCCGTCATTTCTGTTTCTGCAATTCTTTTTTGAAAAGCTGTTTCAATTTGCTTTATTTTTTGTGCTTCTACAATTTTATTTTGATTGATTAATTCTAT
>JANMZR010000447.1:0-11960 GCA_031383555.1 Cytophagaceae bacterium
TATGATACCCGAAGAGTTCAATATTCAAGCTTAATACT
This sequence comes from Cytophagaceae bacterium, assembly GCA_031383555.1. GTDB lineage: Bacteria > Bacteroidota > Bacteroidia > Cytophagales > Spirosomataceae > JANMZR01. The sequence goes on from JANMZR010000447.1 coordinate 39, forward strand.
TACAAATCAGATGAGTAGAGACGAAGCCCTTCAAAAACTTTCTTTACCAGCGATTGATGAGGCGGAGGCAAAGCATGATTTCGAATATGTGGCAACGAAACTCGGAATTACAGTATCTGAATTACAATTTTACTTTGATTCAGCCAATATGACGTATAAGAATTATAATAATTACGAAAACATGTTTAATTTTGGAGCAAAAACAATGAAAATGCTTGGCATCGAAAACTCAATAAAAAGATGATTACCCTCATCAATTACGGTTCTGGGAATATACATGCTATCGCTAATATTTATAAAAGGCTCAATATTCCTTATATTTTATCATCCGATATTTCAACTTTAAAAAAGGCAGAGAAATTAATTTTACCTGGGGTTGGTGATTTTGACGAAACTATGAAGTTATTTCGAAAATTGGACATAAAAGATACACTTGACGAATTAGTTTTGATAAAAAAAGTACCCATTTTGGGAGTATGTGTAGGCATGCAAATACTAGGGAATTTGAGTGAAGAGGGTACTGAAAATGGATTTGGATGGATTGATGGGGAGGTGAAAAAATTTGATGTGACAAAATTCATGCATAAACCACACCTGCCACATATGGGTTGGAATGAGGTAGATCCAATAAAAAAAAGCCCCCTTTTTGATCAAGTAATCTCTGAAAATGGATTTTATTTCCTGCATTCTTATTATTTTTCATGTAATAACGAGTCTGATATTTTAGCAAAAACTAATTATGGAATTGAATTTGCTTCAGCGATAAATCACAACAATGTTTTTGGTTTTCAGTTTCATCCCGAAAAAAGCCATCAAAATGGCATAGAAATTTTTAGAAATTACGCCAATTTATAATGCTTAAACCCAGAATAATACCTTGCTTATTAGTTCACAATAAAGGTTTGGTGAAAACTGTAAATTTCAAAGACCCTAAATATGTTGGCGACCCGTTAAATGCAGTAAAGATTTTCAATGAAAAGGAAGTTGATGAATTGATGGTTTTGGATATTGATGCATCAGCTGAAAACCGTGGGCCTGATTTCACACTAATCAAAAATCTTGCTGCCGAATGCCGTATGCCACTTTGTTACGGCGGTGGCGTAAATTCAATTGACCAAGCTATTCAAATTATAAATTTGGGTGCCGAAAAGGTGGCTTTAAGCAATGCGATTGTAAATAATCCTCAATTGATAAATCATATAGCAAAGGCTGTTGGCACTCAAAGTGTTGTGGCTGTATTGGATATAAAAAAAACAGGTTTTCTAAAAAAATACGAAATTTTTACAATTAATGGCACAAAAGCTACTGGCTTAAAACCAGTTGATTTTGCTAAACAAGTTGAAGAACTCGGTGCGGGTGAAATTGTAATCAATTCAATAGATAAAGATGGATTGATGACTGGTTACGATATTGAATTAATTTCCAAAATTCGAGAGGCTGTAAATATTCCAATTTCTGTATTAGGTGGTGCTGGTAGTATTGAGGATATTTCAGACTTAATAAAAAAATTTGGTGTTATTGGCGCTGCGGCTGGCAGTATTTTTGTTTTTAAAGGCAAGTATAAAGCCGTATTGATAAATTACCCTAATCGGGCCGAAAAGGCAGAATTGTTGAAAAAGTTTTATTAACTTCACGATTTTCATTGGTTGGCTTCCAGACGAAGAAGGGAACTTGTTTATTTGTGAATCTGGTTTCAATTTGGATAAATTCACGTTAAGTTAAACAAAACTGAAATGAAATTTTACAAGGATGACACAATACCAATTAGGGAATTTTCTTTGAATACATTAAGTTTTTACGCCTTTTAAATCTTAATTTTACCAAAAACAAATAATATTCCTTTTGAAACAAATAATCCAATCCTTCAAAACAGGAGATACAATTCTAGAAGAAATACCAGCCCCAATCATTCGAAAAGGGGCTTTATTGATTCAAACTAGATTTAGTTTGGTTTCTTTAGGCACTGAAAAAATGTTAGTAGAGTTTGGAAAATCAAACCTAATATCAAAGGCCCGCCAACAACCCGATAAAGTAAAGCAAGTATTAGATAAAGTAAAATCCGAAGGTTTAATTCCCACTTTGGAAGCTGTGTTTAACAAATTGGAACAACCTCTTCCGTTAGGATATTGTAATGTTGGTAGAGTAATAGAAGTGGGCGAAGGTGTGTCAGGATTTGCTGTTGGAGATCGGGTTGCTAGTAATGGCCAACATGCTGAATTTGTATGTATTCCACAAAATTTAGTAGTCAAAATCCCCGAAAATGTTAAGGATGAAGAAGCATGCTTTACAGTAATTGGCTCTATAGGGCTACAAGGAATTAGATTGTTAAACCCAACTATGGGCGAAACTATTGTAGTATATGGCCTTGGGTTAATTGGATTATTAACTGCCGAACTTTTAGTGGCGAATGGTTGCCAAGTAATTGGTATTGAGCTAGATAATACCAAAATTGAAGTTGCAAAAGCCAAAGGAATTATTTGTATTAATCCAACTGATGGGTCAGATATAGTTAGCCAAGTAATGGGCTTAACCAATCAAATTGGTGCAGATGGAGTAATCATCACTGCCTCCGCAAAAACTGATGAAATTATCTCCCAATCAGCCAAAATGAGTCGAAAACGAGGGCGAATAATACTTGTGGGTGTAGTTGGCCTTAATTTGAGTCGTGTCGAATTTTATGAAAAAGAGCTTAGCTTTCAAGTTTCATGCTCTTATGGGCCAGGCAGATACGATGAAAATTATGAGCAAAAAGGTATAGATTATCCTCTGCCATTTGTTAGATGGACGGAAAAACGAAATTTTGAAACGGTTTTAATAGCAATATCAACTGGCAAATTAAATGTAAAACCCCTCATAACAGAAGTCGTTCAACTAGCTGACTATCAGTCGATTTATGCAAATATGAAAGGTTCAAAATCAATAGCCTCCTTATTGCAATATCCAGCAGAAAGCCTCATAAAACATACTATTTCAATTAATTCTAATAATTTTCAAGCTTCATCGGGGGTTGTAGGAATAATTGGGGCTGGTAATTTTACAAAAATGACTTTATTGCCAGCTTTGTCTAAAACTAAAGTACAACTTAAAAGTATTGCAAGTGCTTCTGGAGTAACTGGAACGGCTTTGGCTAGGAAATATAAATTCCAAGAAAGTACTACCGACAGTAATGAAATTATAAATAATTCAGAAATTGACCTTGTAATGATAACTACAAGGCACAATCAGCATGCAAAACATACGATAGATGCATTAAATGCTGGAAAAAATGTATTTGTTGAAAAACCTTTGGCATTGAATATTGATGATTTGGAGGCTGTAAAATCTGCTTATCAAAATGCAGGTAAAACATTAACGGTAGGTTTTAACCGTAGGTTTTCGCCACATTCGGTTCAAATTAAAAAACTATTGGGTTCTAATACTGGCCCAATTAATATTATAGCTACTATGAATGCGGGTTTTATTCCAGACAATGTATGGATACAAGATTTGCAAGTTGGTGGAGGCCGAATTATAGGTGAAGCCTGCCATTATGTTGACTTAATTACTTATCTATCAGGAAGTTTGGTGGATTCAGTTTGCATGAACGCCCTGGGCAATAACCCAAAAGAAAACACAGATAATGCTTCTATTTTACTGAAATATAAAAATGGTACAAATGCGGTAATTAATTATTTTGCCAATGGAAGTAAAGCCTATTCTAAAGAAAGATTGGAAATATATTTTCATGAAAAAACCATTATTATGGATAATTTCAGGAAAACTGAGGGTTTTGGTATTAAAGGTTTTTCAAATCTAAAAACCACTATTGATAAAGGCCATCAAAATCAATTTAATAAATTGGTAGAGAATACAATCAATGGTGGGCCTTCAATTATTCCTTTTGATGAAATATACAATACTACTTTGGCTAGTTTTGCAGCCATTGAATCGTTGAAAAAAGGTGCTTGGGTGAAGTTTTAGGTTCCAAAATTAAGACCTGGTTTTTCCCTAAAAGATTTCCTTCAATTTGAATCTGATTTCTTCGTATTTTACAAGAAATTTCTGTTGGTTATCAAACAATAACCGTATAATATTTTCGGAAAATACCGGCAGTTTGTCCTCCGAAGGCACGAGGAAAATGTTTTAGGTAAAAGATTTGTTTCAATTTGAAACTGATTTCTCCAAATTTAACAAGAGTTTCGTGCCTCAACTAAACATATACAATAGTACTTTCCGGAAAATGCCTGAGTTTTGTCCTCCCGAGGCACGATAGAACTTGTTTTTCGGTAAAAATTTTGTTTCGATTTGAATTAGATTTCTCCGAATATAACAAGAAGTATTATGCCTCAAGATTACATTCTTTCATAATAAAAATAAAAAATAATTTTGCAAAATATCTATCAAAAAATACAAAACCTAGTCCAAATCACACTAAACATGGGCCTAAGATATGTTTTGTATCGCATTTGGTTTGAAATTAGAAAAAAATCAGGCCTTTTAAAACTAGATTTTCCTACAAATCCAATTCAAAGACAATGGATCTCTTTAAAAAATTGGAAAAAAGCTGAACCAAAATTCTTTTTTGAAAGTCGTGAATCATTAAAATTTGAGAAAAACACTTCTTCACTTCTCAAAACCAATTTCGAGAAAATACAAAAAGGGATATTTACTTATTTCTCTTCAACAGACTTCGATTTAGGCAAGAACTACGATTGGCTCTCCAACCCAGACAATAATTATCGATATCCATTAAAACATTGGACAGAAATTCCGGATTTTTCAAAGGAAACTGGTGATATAAAATATGTTTGGGAAAAGTCTCGCTTTTCTTTTTTATACACCATTATTCGTTATGATTACCATTTCAAATCTGATCAATCCAAATTTGTTTTTTCTGAAATGTTGTCTTGGATAAAGGCCAATGCAGTAAACCAAGGCCCCAATTGGCGCTGTAGTCAAGAAATTTCATTAAGGGTTTTGAATTGGAATTTTGCTTTAAATTATTATAAAAATTCCGAAAATCTAACAGAAGAGATTTTTCAAGAAATTCAGAATTCCATTTACTGGCAAATGCGTCATATTTATTCTAATAATAATTTTTCAAGAATTGCGGTAAGAAACAACCATGCTATTACTGAAACCTTGGCTTTATATTTGGTTGGATTATTAATGCCTCATTTCCCAGAATCGAATAATTGGAAAACGAAAGGCAAAGCTTGGTTTGAAGAAGAAATTGCTTACCAAATTTATGAAGACGGCACTTTTTTGCAATTTTCCATGAATTATCATCGGGTTGTCGTTCAATTACTGACCTGGGCTTTCTATTTATCTGATAAAAATAATGAAAAATTTTCTGATATTGTTTATGAAAGAGCAAGAATGAGTCTTGATTTCCTTATGATTTGTCAAGACGAAAGCACAGGCCAATTGCCCAATTATGGAGCAAATGATGGTGCTCTTTTTTTCCCTTTAAACGATGCCGACTATCGTGACTATCGCCCACAATTAAACGCTTTGTTTTTTTATTTTAATAAATCAAACTATATTGAAAACACTAATATACAGGAAGATACAAATTGGTTTTTTTGTAAAAATGAGGCTCAAAAAATTGATTTCGTACAACAATACGGCGCATTCGAATTTAAAGTTGGCGGCTATTATTTAATAAAAGAACCGCAAAGTTTAACTTTTATCCGTTGTGGAAATCATAAAGATCGTCCTTCTCAAGCAGATAATTTACATATAGATTTGTGGGTAAATGGAGAAAACATTATGAGAGATGCGGGATCATATAAGTATAATACCGATTATGAAACCATTAGATTTTTCAGTGGAACAGCCTCGCATAATACCCTTATGTTGGGCGACAACGACCAAATGAAAAAAGGTTCTCGATTTATTTGGTATGATTGGTCGCAAGCAAAGTCAGCTAAAATAATTGAAAACTACGAATATTTTGAGTTTAATGGAGAAATAAAAGCCTATAAATATCTCAATAAAAATATTATTCATAAAAGAACCATCCGAAAATATAAAACAAAATTGGAATGGGAAATAACCGATGAAATTTCTGAAAATTGTGGGTTACCTATAATACAAATCTGGAATCCTAGCCAATATTTTTTAGACAATTTCTCAATTATTTCGAAAGATGAAAATAGCAATGAGATTGAAAAAAGCAAGTCAGATGGTTGGTATTCAAGTTATTATGGCCTAAAGGAAAAAACAAAACAGATGAGATTTACAACAAATTCAAAAAAAATAATTACAAAAATAACAGCATGCGCATAATCCTAATCCATCAATACTACCTTGAAAAAAACGATGCTGGTGGTTCACGTTGGAATGAAATGACACGTATGTGGGCAAATGAAGGCCATGAAATTACTGTTTTGGCTGGAATGGTACATTATTCAACTGGTAAAAAGGCTGAAAGATATGGAGGAAAATATTTTTTTGAAGAAAATATTGAGGAAAATATTAAGGTAATTCGCTGCCATGTATCAGAAGCTTACAATATTAACTTTATCGGGCGACTATGGGCTTATTTTTCATTTGTGCTTTCCAGTATTTGGGCTGGCCTTTTCAAAGCAAATGAAAAATACGATATAATTATTGTTACTTCACCACCCTTATTTGTTGGTATTACTGCCTATGTTTTATCAATTTTTAAGAAGGTGCCATTTGTTTTTGAGATTAGAGATCTTTGGCCAGAGTCTGCGATTGATACTGGCGTATTACAAAATAAAGTAATTATTAAAATGGCCTATTGGTTTGAAAACTTTATATATAAGAAAGCCAAATTAATAAATGTACTTACTCCAGCATTCAAAAAAACACTTATTGATAAGAAAAATGTTCCTGAACAAAAATTAATCATGATTCCCAATGCTGCTGACTTTAGTTTGAGTGATGAATTGATGGAAACCTTCGATTCAAAACAATTTAGAATTGAAAAAAAATTGGATGACAAATTTGTAATAACCTATGTAGGAGCCCATGGTGTAGCCAATCATTTGATTCAAATTATACAAACCGCCGAACTACTTAAAGATACCAATGTTCTTTTTTTGCTAATTGGCGATGGTATGGAAAAAGAAATGTTAAAGATCGAAACAGAAAAAAGAAAACTAAAAAATATCCAATTTATCGACTCTGTACCCAAAAGCGAGGTATTCAAATACATATTAGCTTCCGAAATGGGTACTTCTGTCTTGAAAAAAGTTGACACCTTCAAAACTGTTTATTCCAATAAAACCTTTGACTATATGGCCTGCAAAAAGCCAATATTAATGGCGATAGACGGCGCTTCAAGGGAATTAGTGGAAAGAGCTAATGCAGGAATTTATGTTGAGCCCGAAAACCCTGTTGACTTTGCTGAAAAGGTTAAATACTATTTGATTAACCCAAAACTAATTCGAAAACATGGAGAGAATGGCTATAGTTTTGCCAAGAAAAACTTTGATAGATTACTATTGGCAAAACAATATTTGGAAAATATATTGAACATCTAAAAATTGAAATCAAATTTGAAATAAAATTGAATTAAACAAATTATTCCAAATTTATTTGAAAATGAGAATTTTATTCATTAATTTAGTTACTCAATGAATAATAATTAATCCGTTTAATAACTTATTAAACAGATAGTTTGGATTTATAAAATCTATTCAGCTAAATTTGATTCAATAATTCTTGAAAAAGAGAGATTACTATTTAAAAATAAAAAAAATAAAAACAAACATTAAATAAAAAAGAATCATGAAAAAGCTTATTTACTTACTTCTTGCTTTGGCTTCAGCAACAGCTATTCAGGCACAATTTATTACTACAAATCCTGCTTCTACCCCAGTAACTTTGGGTTCTGATCTAGATTTTTCTGCGGGAAAGGTTATTAAGTTTGCAACAGTGCCAACTATAAAATCGTTCGGCTCTGGTAATTTAGCCCTTGGAGCTTCCGCCTTTTTATCAGGTACTTCTGGATCTAATAATACGGCTGTAGGACAAGGTTCAGCCCAAAACTCAACTTCAGGAAACAATAATTCTTATTTCGGCTGGTTATCAGGATTTTCTGCCTCTGGAAATGATAATTCCGCTGTAGGTCGTGCCGCACTTGCAAGTAATTCAGGTAGCGGAAATGCTGCCGTTGGTTACAATTCAGGAGGTTCTAATACAGGTTCGCAAAATGTATTTATTGGTCAAGAAGCTGGTCAAAACAATACAGGTAACTCCAATGTGTTTATTGGGGTACAAGCAGGGCCTGCTAATACAGGTATTGGAAATACTTTCGTTGGTTATGCATCAGGGCAAAATCATACAACTGGACTTGGAAATTTGTTTTTAGGAGCATATTCTGGAAGTACCAATGCCTCAAGAATTCAAGCTACCGCACTTGGTTACAATACTAAAGTAGAACAAGACTATGCGATTGCAATAGGTGAGGCTGGAAATAATTTAGTTAAGGTTGGAATTGGTACAAGTACACCTACCGATAAATTACATGTAAATGGTTCGGTACGCTTTCAAGGTCTTCCTACTGATGCTCCTGGCGGAACTGCAGTACAATACTTGGTTGCAGACGCTACTGGTAAAGTTTATATTTATACTGGAACAGCTCCTGCCCGAATCGGTACGCCTGAAGGTACAACTGCAGGCCTCCCAAATTCATTTAATGAAAACTGGACATTGAAAAATGATTACCTTTATAACAAAAACAAAAAGGGAATTATTATTGGTGAAGGAATTAGCTCATTACCAAAAGGATATGGAATGTATGTAACGGATGGCATACTTACTGAAAAAGTAAAAGTGGCTATCAAAAACTCATCTGATTGGGCGGATTATGTGTTCAATAAAGACTACAAAAAAATGACTTTGGCTGAAGTTGAGAAATTTATCAATATTAACAAACACCTTCCAAATATACCTTCTGCTGCAGAAATGGTATCTGAAGGCAATGATTTGGCCAAAACGGATGCTAAATTATTAGAGAAAATTGAAGAATTGACACTTTATATGATTGAGATGAAGAAAGAAAACACTCAAATGAAGCGCCAAATTAACACATTAAAAAGAAAATTGAAATAATAATAACCTTTTTAAAATTGAGTCTAATTATTTAGGAATAATTTTAAATCAAAAAATTAAGAAAATGAAAAAGGTAAAATTATTAATCACAACTATTGCCCTTTCTTGCGCAATAACAAGTTTTGGGCAGGAGGCTCGCCTCAATAAAACAAGTAATGTACGTTCAGGTGCAGTAATTCATGAGCAAGCAATTGAGAGTATAATAGCTAGTAATAAAGTTGCTGAGAATTCAAATGTACATTATGAAGCTGGTAAATATGTATTAATGCTTCCAGGTTTTAAAGCAGATAGTAAAGCTGTTTATCAAGCGAACATTGCAGATGTAGCGAGCCAACCACAATCCGCAGAGGTAAATTCAATTATGATAAAAGGAAATCCAAATCCTTTTTTGAATGTTTCTGAAATTGAATTTTCTTTACCGCAAACTGGTAAAGCTTCAATGGTTATATTTTCAGAATTAGGCGTACCTGTTTCGAGAGTATTTACTGATGAACAATTTGAAAAAGGTACTTATACTCGTAAATACAATGGTGAATTCTTAACAGCGGGTTTGTATATTGTGTCATTGGCAGATGTTTTTGGTAATAAAGCAACAATAAAATTGGAGAAAAGGTAAAATTTAAATTTTTTATTATATAAATAATTAGAATTTAAAAAGCCCCGATTTGGGGCTTTTTTGTTAATTTTACCAAAAACATATTATTAAAAGTTTTGTACAAAAAATTATTCAAAAGACTTATTGATATAGTAGCATCTGGATTTACTTTGGTAATCTTATCCCCAATTTTCATCTTAATTATTACTTTGCTTTTTTATTATAATAAAGGAAAGCCAATTTTTACACAAATAAGGCCAGGTTTAAATGAAAAATTGTTTAGAATTATCAAGTTCAAAACAATGAATGACAAAAGGGATGAATTGGGAGAATTGTTACCTGATGCGGATAGATTAACAACAATTGGGTCATTTATAAGGAAAACTAGTTTGGATGAACTGCCTCAGCTAATTAATGTCTTTAAAGGCAACATGTCATTAATTGGTCCTAGGCCACTTTTGGTGCAATATTTGCCTTTATACAATCAAATACAAAAACAAAGACATCATGTGAAGCCTGGTATTACAGGTTGGGCACAAGTAAACGGTAGAAACGCTATAAGTTGGCAGCAAAAGTTTGAATACGATGTATATTATGTGCAAAATTTATCATTTTGGTTTGATGTTAAAATTGTTTTTTTAACTATCAAAAAGGTGTTTAAAAAAGAAGGAATTAATGCTGATTTATCCACCACAATGGAAGTTTTTACAGGAAATTGAATGAATAATAATATATTAATAACTTCTGCAGGACGAAGAGTTTCTTTAGTAAAAGCTTTTCAAAATGAATTGAAGAAGGTTTTTCCAGATGCAATTGTAATTACAACTGACCTAAATCCAAATCTTTCTTCAGCAAGCCAAGTTTCAGATAAATCGGTTGAAATTTGTGAAATAACTGATTCAAATTATATTTCGGAATTGATTTCCATTTGCAAATTGAATAATGTAGGAGTAATCATACCTACTATAGATACTGAATTACAAATATTAGCTGAAAATAAAGAAAAATTTGAAAATACAAATGTAATTGTTTCTTCAAAAATGTTTATTAGTATTTGTAGAGATAAGCGAAATACAAATAATTTTTTCATTGAAAATGGGATAAACATTCCAAGGCAATTCAATATAACTAATTTTGAATTTCCACTTTTTATAAAACCAAATAATGGCAGCCTTAGTGCTGATATTCATGTAATTGAAAATAATGCTCAGTTAAATCCGAAGTTATTAAATGAAGATAAATATATGTTTATGGAATATTTATCGCCCAACGAATATCAAGAATATACAATTGATTTGTATTATGATAGAAATTCAGATTTAAAATGTATTGTTCCAAGGAAAAGAATAGAAGTCAGAGGAGGAGAAATTAGTAAAGGAAAAACAATTAAAAACGAAATTGTAAATTTGGTAAAACAGAAGTTAGTGCATATTGAAGGAGCTATTGGCTGCTTGACTCTACAGGTTTTTCTGAATACAATTAATAATATAATAATAGGTATAGAAATAAACCCAAGGTTCGGCGGTGGTTACCCATTAAGTTATTTTGCTGGGGCAAATTATCCTAAATTTATTATTGAAGAATATTTTTTAAATAAAAATTTAGATTATTTTGAAGACTGGAAAGAAAATACTTTAATGTTGAGGTATGATTCAGAAGTTATCATTTATGAATAGATTAATAGTTTTTGATTTAGATGATACATTATATAAAGAAATTGATTTTTTAAAGTCAGCCTATAAAGAAATTTCTGAAAACATTAATTCAAATGATAAATTTTTGTTTGAATCAATGATGGAGTGGTATTCAGATAAAAAAGATGTGTTTCAAATATTAAGTGAAAAATTTAATATGCCAAAATTAGATCTCGTTAATATTTATCGTAACCATTACCCAAAAGAATTAAAAACAGACATAAATCTCCCCGTTTTTTTAAAAAAATTATCTAAAAATAATAAATTAGGAATTATCACAGATGGTAGGTCGATAACTCAGAGAAATAAATTAAAGTCTTTAAAAATTGAGAAATATTTTGACTTAATTATAATATCTGAGGAGTTTGGTTCAGAAAAACCAAATGAAAATAATTTTACTATTTTCGAGCAGTTTGAAAATACTCAAAAATATTATGTTGGGGATAACATCAATAAAGATTTTATTTGCCCTAACAAATTGTGGTCCAACCTAATTTATTAGGGCAAATAAAATCTTTATTGATGTTATCCCCAACATAATATTTTTGAGTATTTTCAAACTGCTCG